>JBCDMB010000056.1 GCA_038744685.1 Verrucomicrobiota bacterium | reverse complement strand
GTTTTGACGGCCTTCCGTTTGTCGGAATTTGTCCGCCGTAGTGCGTTGTGCTCGGCGTTGGCACCGAGGGCGAATTTGATTGCAGCGGCCCTTCCACCGGTGTGCTGGTAAATCGCGATTTGCTCACGATCGGCGAGGCGATAGGCAGAGCCACGGTGGTTTCCATCCGCTATATAATAGTGCTCTCCATTCGGGCCGATGGGGTCGTCGCCTTGTGCGGGGAAAACGTCGATTGGGGGTAAGTCTTTACCTGCTTTGAGAGCGGCGACCAAATCGCCGAGGTGGTCATCGTCCAATCCAGTCCGCATTTGGATTTCGGGATCGAAAAGAAGCTGGGCTACGGGGATGAGGATGGCTCGTTTTTCTGGCATGGTCGTTAAGCGGTTGCTGGGATTGTTTCGTCTTCCTCGAGGCGGAAGGACCAGCCGGGCATTCCGGCGGGTGTGTAGTAAATGAAAGTGGCCTCCGCTAGGTTGCAGTAGAGGTCTGCGGGGAGTTCGGGGTCGAGGAGCCTGCAGGCAGCCTCTCGGATCTCTTCCTCGGTAGCATTTTTGGGCACGGGCGAGCCATCCAGTGCGGTGCCTGTCTCAAACTCGTAGGCGATAACGCAGGGGTAGGTATGCTGGATCGGGATCACGGTTTAGGAAGTGGAAAGTTCGAAGAGTGAAGTGTGAAAGCCGGGGATCATTGGGCTCTTAGGAAGTTTGAAGGGAGGAAATTGAGAGGGGTGATCTCTTTGGCCTCGGTCGTTAGTCTGTTGCGGAGGTGTTTGAGGGCGTTCAGCTCGACTTGCTGGATGTATTGGAGCCGGCAGCCGCACTCGTCTGCGATGGCCTTCTGCGTCCATGGCTTTCCGTAGCTGGCCTTTTCCATGCAGCGGTCGAGGCCTTCGTCGATCTCCGGGCGGCGTCTCTTCGCATGGGGTTGGTGGTAGACGTTCATACCGTCACCCCCTTGCTCTTGGATTCGTTTCGGCTGGAGATTTGAGCTGTTGGTTGAAAGGCTCTCAGGTCATGGAAGGCCCTAAGAGCTATGGGTGGGAAGCCCTCGTCGCGATTCTCGTCGCCTTGTGGGGCCTCGCTTGTGTGATCCATGGGTTTATCCTTCGGATCGCTGCACGATACCGCGCTCGCATGAATCGCGAATAGTGGCATCTTCATATCCGCACTCCTCTCCTTTGAAGTTCGCGGAGGCAGTCCTGTGTGTGCTGGCGGAGTTGGTCGGTCGTTAGCTGATTGTGGAGGGGTTTGAAGGGAGCGGTTTGTCGGGACATGCACCAGGAATGCCAGACCTCCTTTGGCACTCGGAGGAACTGCCGCTTAGCCCGGCCAAGAGAATCCGTCTCTGCGATGCCGTTGCGCCGGGATATATCAATCGCGGTTAGGTCGCCCGATTCGATTAAACGGTAGACGTGTTCCTCGCTCACTCCGATGGGTGAGTTCTCTCCGCCGATTTGCTGTGGCCGCAAAACGGATACGCCCGGAAAATCGAGGCTGGCGAATGGGAACTCGTGTTGGGTCGCTGCGCTCACAGTTTTTCGATTGGTCGGTTTCCGGTTTTCGGTTGTGGGGTGGAGAAGAGTTCTTCGATCCGGAGTTTGAAGAGCTCGCCTAGGGCATGGAGGTCGTCATCGCTTAAACCGGCAAAGTCTTCGAAGTTTAGCTTTTTGATCCTTTCCTCTGCCCGCCGGAAACGATGATATTCGAGAACGTCTTTTATAGAGGTTGAAACTCCCGCCAGTTCGAAGAGTCTGCGCTGGTCTGAGAATGAGAGGTGACTCCAATAAAGGATGGAGATCATTTCCTTTTTCTTTTGGGCTTTGGTCATCGATCCGTTTCTTGAAAGAGTTCTCTTTGCATTTGACCCGCAGCAGCGATGCACCACGCGGTTTGATCGAGTTTGGAACGACGCTCTGGGCAGGATGCGAGGTCCGCTGCAAGGCGATAGAGTTCAGGGCGCAGCTCCCACTCTTCCGACTGAGCCTTTTCCAGAATGATCTTCTCGATCATTTCTCTTTTGAGGAGACCGATTGGGCGCATCTCTAAATCACCACTCACAGGTCCAGCTCCTTTCGGATCCGCTCAGCAATGCGGGGAAATTTACGACTGCCCGAGATGGCCCGGCTGACACTGTCGCGTCGGATTCCGATGCGCTTGGCAAGAGAGGAAACGCTCAACTGCCTTCGGATCAGCTCGATCTTCACTTTTTTGGAAAATGTTTGGGCTTGATTTGAGGGCATCATTTGTAGAATCTATCCACGTTTGTGGACATTATGCCGCATTAGTCAACATGTTTGTAGAAAAAGTTTACATCGCTCTCAATGCAGTCGTCTGAGATCTCCGAAGTGGCTAGCGTCACCCGTCGCCGCATGGGTCTCAATCAGTCCCAGATGGCGCAAAGACTGAGCATCGATCGCACTTATCTTTCTTCTATAGAAACGGGGAGAAAGGTCCCCAGTGATCCCTTAACAGAAAGGATTCTAGTGTTAGCTCAGTCCGCAAATGTAGACTTACCGGAAACTCTGAAAGAAAGGGTTTCAGAGATGGCGGCCCGCTACGGGTTTACCCGAGCCCGAACCGAGGATCCTATGCAAGTGGGTCCTCGAGGTGAACCCACGAGGGCGAACATCGAGTTGATCGTAAGAGACTATTTGGACGCTGCGGAGGCGGCTTCAGGTGGGCTGGGTCATGCTTACCACAAACTCAGAAAGGTCTGTGATCCTGCTGATTTTGAGTGATTTTAACCACAGAGAACACGGAGGAAATACTATGAGTGAGGAAAGAACAGAAATGAGCGGGAAGACTTTGGGGATTGTTTTGGCGGTAGCGCTTGTTGGCGTTGGATTGATCGTAGCGATCGTCACAACCCAGGAAGAGAGCGATCCAGTCGACGAGGCCTACCAGCAGGGGGTTGACGAGTGGTTCGAAAAACGAGAAGAGGAAAAAGCCGTTACCCTGGCGCAACCGAAACCTCGGGAGCTCACTCCTACGGAGCGCCTCTACCTTCCTGTAGTCGCTCAATATGAAGAACAATACGAGATCGTTCAGCGTCGAGGGGATCCATATGAAGCTGCGAACACCGCCAGCTTGATCGCAGAGGGTTATCTGCAAATGAAGAATGAGGCTAAATACAACTACTGGCGGGACGTTGCAGACGGGCACGTGGCAGAGGCCGAAAGACAGATGGCAGAGAAGATCGGGTTATAGAACCAATGATCAAAGAGAAGACCATAGAAAACTCCCGGCCGTGGCCGCCGCCTGTCGATTACGCTGGGCTACAGGTATCGGTCGAACGGGAGGATGGGATGCGGACTTGGGCGAATCGCTACGGGCGGGGCCTTTGGCATTTGCGGGAAGAGTCTGATTCCCCGGCTGTGCGTTGGTGGCCTTCTCGGGAGATCAATGGAATGACGGTGTAAGTCCGCAGATTTCGCGAATTGGCGCAGATTAAGGATTGTGTTTGTTGGTCAGTAATCCTGATTCTGAAACTAAACAACGGGAAGGATGATTTTGTCCGGCGTCGATACAGACTCGATAGTGGAAATAGTTAAGGAGGTTTT
>JBCDMB010000055.1 GCA_038744685.1 Verrucomicrobiota bacterium | reverse complement strand
TAGCAGGTTATCCCGGATCAGTAAGAATCTGTGGCCTTGCTCGGCGGACGTGCGAATGACTCTGAAACCAAACCAACCAACAATCCTAATGTAAAAATCCATCAACAGCTCATACGCTCTTGACACAAACCAACATAGCAGGGCGCAGTCTGTGACAAGCCTCTCGGTGGTAGACTAATAGCCGGGTCTATTCTATGAACAGCCCGGCTTGTCAGAGCCCACGCCCTACCCGAATTTGATTTCGATTCCGATACCGATTTCGATTCCACCACCAGTATTCTGTCATCTCAATTCTGACTCCTAACCACTTCCTCACTTCCACTTTTTTCCTTCTCGCACCCCTGGCCCTATCTCCCCAACGTTGACGTTTGATGAGTCCTGTTCTTCTCATAATCATCGCCGTTCTTGTCTTCGGGGTGATCGCCTATTTCGGCTGGCTTCAGCAAAAAAAGAGACGGGAGGCACTGCTTGCTTTTGCTGCTGAGAAAGGGCTTACCTTTAGCCCGGATAAGGATCGGAGTGCTGTGCGTCAGTTCGAATTCATCGATCCGATCCGCAAGGGCAGCAATCGCTTTCTCCTGAACCGCGTGAATGGCACACTGGACGGGCACAAGGTCGAGGCCTTCGACTTCCACTACGAAACCCGGAGCACTGACTCGAAAGGACGGCGGCAGACGCGACACTATTACGGCACGTGTTTTCTTCTGCTGCTTCCCGGTACGTTTCCCGAGCTCAGAATCTACCGGGAAGGCTTTTTCCAAAAGATCGCCCAAACTCTTGGTTTCGACGACATCGATTTTGAATCCGTTGAGTTTTCCAAACGCTACGCGGTAAAAAGCCGGGATAAGAAGTTCGCCTACGATTTCTGCAACGCCCGTATGATCGACTATCTCCTCGACGAAGAAGACCTGAACATCGAGGTCGAAGGGGCATGGATGGCAATTACCTTTTCTAGACGGCTAGCACCTGAACTCTGGGGAAAGAACCTCGACCGGCTGATCCACATGCTTAGCCTCATGCCATCCTATCTTTTTGAAAAAGAGAATCGACCCTAATGGGAGG
Organism: Verrucomicrobiota bacterium; assembly: GCA_038744685.1. NCBI lineage: Bacteria > Pseudomonadati > Verrucomicrobiota > Verrucomicrobiota bacterium. Next base: position 4,017 of record JBCDMB010000055.1, on the reverse strand, counting down.
AAGCCAGGTCACTCTAATCATAGTCGTCCTCGTCATTCTCCTTCCGGTGATCTGGGCGATTCTTCAATACAATGGGTTAGTCTCCCTGCGGAATCACATCCGCGAAGCTGCCAGCAACATCGATACCGAGCTTAAGCGACGCTATGACCTGATCCCCAATCTGGTAAGCACTGTCAAAGCCTATGCGGCACACGAGAGAGAAGTTTTGGAGAAAGTAACGATGGCACGGGACCGCTGTATGCGATCCACCGGGACCCCGGGAGCCAAGGCTCCTGCCGAGCAGGAAATGTCCCGCGGCGTGACCCAGCTGCTTGCCCGCGCTGAGGCGTACCCGGACTTGAAAGCCGATAAGAACTTTCTACAGCTTCAGGAGGAGCTTTCCGTCACGGAAGATCGGATACAGGCCGCCCGCCGCTTCTTCAATGGAAACGTGCGCGACTACCGGAACAAATGTGAGCAGTTTCCCTCCAGCCTAATTGCCTCTGCATTCGGATTCCGCCCAGAGGACTATTTCGACGTCGATCCATCGGTAAGAGAAGTACCTGCGACCCGGTTCTAGAGAACTGAGTGTATGCATCCGATACCGAGAAAGGCTTTAGAGAGCCTGGAAAAGATTTGGCCAGAACTGGAACAACTTCTCTCTGGAAAAGAAGCAAACCGAACCCGACTTATCGGTATCGGAGGACCCGGCGGCGCAGGAAAATCCAGTGTAGCCCATTGGTTGGTGGAGAAGATTCCACAGACTGCCATCCTCCCTCTCGACGACTATCGTCTTCCCCGACACGTCAGGGCGCCGCATGGAATTCTGGGCTCTCATCCGCAAGGAAACGATCTAGAGCGCTTAAATCGGGACTTGGATAAGGCTCGCAACGGCCAGGCGTTCGATCGCCCGGTCTTCGACTCAATCGCGGGAGAAGCGACCGCCACGGAGACAGTTCCACCGGTGCGAAACCTCCTCTGCGAAGGCGAAATTGCTGCCCACCTACCGCTCCGCAACTCTTTTGGCCTATTCATTCTGGTAGAAAGTCATTGGCGGGTCCAACTCAACACCCGCCTCTCCCGCGATATCGACAACCGTTCTTACTCGATCAAGAAAGCTCTTGAAGTGTTTCTGAAGAGTAACCTGAGTGACTACCCAGAGCATTCCAGAGGGGCGGAGGCTGAAGCCGATATGATTCTATACCGCACGTCGCATGGAACTTTTCGGCAAAGAAAACGATAGTTCGTTTCACCGTTGGCATGACCGTGGGGAGACTCAGGATACGTAGAAAGACGGTCTATCCCTCGATCAAAGGTCAGAGAATTCCGAGACCCTTCGAGGCATAAAGCCTCTTCCTACCGTGAAATCAAGTTAGCCAACCGGTGACCCAGAGGATCGTATCAAGTTCCGGCATTCAACCTCCCCACAGGCCTCCCGCGAATCATGTCCCACAGCCTTTGAAACGAGTCGCTATCCAGCTCCCTGAAATACTCGATTGATACGTGATCCTCAGGCCGGGAGGGGTCGAGGCGAATCCCCCAAAGCGGACGCATCGAATCCGGCATCATCGCATAACGAAGGTCACCGACGATCTCTGGGTCATCGGGCCAGCGATAAAGGAACCCTTGGGAAAAATGCCGAAACCTCTCGATATCGTCTGCAAGAACACTTTCAGGATCGGCGAGTTGATCTGCCTCAGCTTCGGAAAATGCCCCGACAGTCCCGCCCTCATAAAGGACCGGCTCCCTCAAAAAACCGAGTGAGACTGCATCCACATGATAAATTCCTTCGCTCTCATATACGATTCGCCAGAGCAAGAGGTTTGCAAAGGAAGGACGGGCTGTTACGAGATCAACGACATGACCACGGCTCGCTGCAAGATCACGCGCAAACGAGGCTGCCCTTTCCCGCTGGAAAAAGCCAAACGACAAGTAGCCGATCGCAAACAACAGGCCCACCCGAGACCAGACTGGTGACCGAAATAACAGACTCCCCAGAACCAAAAGAATCAGCGGGATCGTAAAGATCGGATCGATGACCGAGATTGTGTCCCAGGATTCCCGATACTGAGAGAACGGCCAGTAAAGACGAGTTCCGTAGCTCGTGCAGGCATCCAGCAGTCCGTGGGAGAAAGATCCAGCTATGCCGTAGAGAGCGGCCCGTCGATAGGGAAGTTGTCGCATTCGCGGAAAGACCCGAAAGGCAAACACAACCAGCAAGCCGATCATCGGGGCCACTAACAATGAGTGGGTAAAATGCCGGTGATACTCCAGCCCGAGCAGGGGATCCGAGGCTGACTCAATCAGGATATCCAGGTCTGGGGCCGCACCCGCAACTGCACCCAGCAGAAACGCACGCCCGGTCTCCCTTGGGCGGGATAGTGCGAGAGCAACCAAAGCCCCAGCCGTCGCCTGACTAACGGGGTCCACAGGAGTGCTATGCCTTCACTCGCTGACGGACATGCCCCATCCCGCCATCCACCGACCAAATCTGTCCGGTAATCCAAGAGTTTTCAGGCTGAGAAAGGAAGAAGAGTGCCGAGCTAACGTCTCCCGGTAATCCCGCTCTCCCCAGAGGGTGCATCGAAGCAGACAGCCTCTTCGCCTGCTCAGATCCCAGCAGCGGCTTTGCCATTCCGGTCTCGACCATCCCGGGTGCCACCGCGTTCACGCGAATCCCTTTGTTTGCATAGGTGGAAGCCGCGCTTCGGACCAAACCGTTGATCCCTCCCTTCGCCGCGCCAATCGCCTCATGATTAGGGAGCCCAGCGAGGGACGCAACCGAGCTCACCAAAGTGATCGCTCCCCCATCTCCCTTAAGCATTGGACGGACCGCCGCCCGCAAACCGAAAAACGCAGAGCGCAGGTTCAGATTGATCGTCTGGTCAAAGTCTTCATCAGAGCAGCTGTGTGCGGGCTTGAGTAAAATAGAGCCGACACAATGAACATAGGCGTCGATGCGACCCGTTTTCTCCAGCAGTTTCTCCACAACCGCATCCACTTGAGCTGAATCCGTTGCGTCTGCCTGATAAACAGAAGCGTCGGGACTCTCTTCGACAAAGCTGCGGAGGCGCTCCTCCGAGCGGCCGTATCCTGCTACTTGCCAGCCCTCTTCGACAAACTTCTCCGCAAGCGACGAGCCCACTCCTCCAGTGATTCCTCCAATCAACGCTACCCTACTACTGTTTTTTGCCATCATGAGAGACGACTGAGCGCGAAAGCCTTGAACTGGCAAACAGGAGCGGGAGGAATCCGCAACAGAAGCTCAAGCCACTTCATCCAACAAAAAAAGAAAAAGCCAGATTTCCCGCATCGCCACTTTGCCAAAATGATTCCAGAAAACCCGAAAGTCAGTCCAGCGCCGGTTGACCGCAAAGGCTCAAACACCTCAGGACCACCAAACCTTGCAGGATAAGGCGATACCGCACATGTTCCTCTTGCTATGCAGAACAGCTTCGAATTCTTAAAAATTTTCGCTATCGCACTATACACCATTGCCCCGGTGCTTTTGCTCTTGGGTGGAATTATCGCGAGTCTCGGATTTCGTATTGGCCACATGGAAGGCTGGAGCCGATCGGAGTCCCTCTATTTCTGCTTCGTTACTGCTACAACGGTAGGCTACGGAGACTTTCGTCCTTCCCGCGTTATTACGAGGACCTTGGCAATCGCCATTGCCTTCACCGGATTGGTCTTTACCGGAATCATCGTAGCGGTTGGCCTGCATGCTCTCGAAATCGCGATGAAAAGTTGATTTTGACAATTCGCGCTCCTGAGAGCGCATCCCGCGTGGGGGGACAGATTTGTGCGCTCCAAGGTCCTCTAGAGCACTTTGCGATTAGGTTGAACCGTCAGGTGGGATTTAAAATGAGAGCAGCGCAAGGCGGCTTGGTGTGTAGCGGGCTGAAGCCCGTGAACACCAAGCTAACGCAGCGAACTCTCAGTTTAACCCCATCCAGAGGACTGGCTGCTTTTGAGCCGCAACAGCGTTCGAGCGACGCTCACGCACTTCTAGTGCGCAGCGCGTCGCTCCGCCTCGTT
>JBCDMB010000054.1 GCA_038744685.1 Verrucomicrobiota bacterium | reverse complement strand
TTGAAGCGCTCGTCCAGTCGGATATAGCCCTCTCTCAGTCTCATGCATTGTCCTGTCGGCAATGTGTTGGGGGGGATCCTGCCTACGCTTGGGAGTGGGAGTTTGATTCTCGAGCAGCAGTGGTCTTGTGGGGATGGAATATGCCGGCGGCAGTTTTGGGAGACCGGGAGGGGTATACGGAGAGCTATCTTGAGTCTCAGTTGGAGGCACTCGAAATGGATAGGGGACTGATGAGAGGATGAATACTATACCTAGCCGATCTGGCCTCTGGCTTTGTTGGCTACTCGTCATCACGGGCTCACGGGCATTTGGGATCCCTGACGGTCATTGCCAATTGGAGTCGATTTCAATGATTGGAGAGACCGAAGGCCAATTGGATGCAGGCGTCGTTATTGGAGTGGACGAAGACCTATTGCCCGCCGCCGAGCTGACGGCGAATGGACTTCATCCCGATTGCCCGGTGTATTGGCAGATCGGATCAATGATTGATGGTGAGTTGGTTTGGTCCGATGTGGACGGGGGCCAACTCTTTACATACGTCTTTTACACTGAATCTGCCGGTGCCTACTACTTTAGAGCCCGATCCTCGGGTGGTGATGGCTGGAGCAATGTTGAAGTATTCACCCTCAACCCAGACCCGGATTCGGATCAGGACGGACTTGCTGATTCTTGGGAGTATTATTATTTTGGGAACTTGAGATATAATGGACGGCGTGATAATGACAGAGATTTAGTAAGCGATCTCGACGAGTTTTTGTTGGGAACCAATCCAACCTCTGCTGTTGATTCCGATTTCAATGGCCTTCCCGACGACTGGGAGACTTTTTATAGTCTTGCTATACCGACGGGCACGCATGCCAGAGATTTCAATAGTGATACCGATTCGCTATCGGACTATCAGGAATTTTTAATGAACACAGACCCAACGACACAAAACCTCATTGATTTTTGGGATGAGAGTCTGCTGAAGACCCGAGTTTGGCGAATGCTAAGGTAAGGATTAAGGGCACGATATGCGTTTTGAAGTATATGTAGTTCTTCTTGTTGTAAAAGAGCGATTAGAAATCTTAAGGACGAGAGATCGGTTTTGAGGGAACGAGGCAGCAAACAGGATTTTATAAAGTTAGATAGCTAAGAATTTTGATCTTTTTATTGTTTTTCCGTTAGATGTTCCGATCTCGCAAATACTTCTTTCTTACTATCCTTCTACTGTTGGCTCGTGAATCTTGGGCTGATGGCTGCAAGGAATGTCATGAGATTAAGGTCGATGTGTTAGGGGTGGCTATTTTGGATGACCCCGTGCGTTTTGCAGCGGGCCTTAGTTTCTTGAATAAGTTTTTGTCACCTACTAATTCAGGAGTCGGTTTCGCTTTATGGGATTACAAAGGTTTGCTTCTCGATGCCAAGAAGCCAATTTCATTCTCAGGTTTTATAAGCGGAGAAGGGGATTCGGATCGTGGAGGTGAGTCAGTTTTTGAAGTTGCCCAGATAATTTTCCCCCCCTGCTACAGAAAAATGTATCTAGACGAGAAGCTGCTGGAGTTAACCGAGGCTAATAGATACCGCACTGAAGTGTATTATGGCCAGCATTTCGTTACTTTGACCCTATTGGAACCGCCACAAGGACAGCCTAAAGTTTCTCTCAAGGTTTTGGGAGTGCGTGTACCAGATGGCGGTGGAACGGGATCTTTTGGACACACCATCGAAATCGTTCTAGGCGATCAACAAACAAGTGGAGGGTCAACTTATTCAGTTTCTCCAGCATCTCTGCCGGACACTTATGCGAGCTACAGCATTCCGTTGGGGGTGATTGAAGGTGAGTTTTCGAGTGGTGTTATCTCGTTTTCTGTGGACGGCTTAGTCGATACACCCGACGCAAACTTTTCGACCTTCAATTCTCTGATTTTGGAAACTTCCGAGACGGCGGTCACTGATCCGATTCGTCGTGTTGGCGGCTTATTGAGTGGAGGGCTCTCTCAAGTCGCTGCTATCAATGGCTTGTTTGTAATTCGTGACGGTTGGCTTGGTGAAAGTGGTTACAACAGGGTCCCTTTGTCGGAAGGGACCTTTGAAGTGATTCGATATCCAGACTACGAGGGTTCCGATCCTTACATCCCTCTCGGCTCGGCTAACGAGCTTTGGCGCTTCGAGCAGGTCGGAACCGAGGCTACGGCCAATTTACAGATGAAGGTGACCCATATCCGCAATCCAGGACAATCCGAGGAAGAGAGTGATTGGGAGCTTTTTGAGCGGATTGAAGTCAGTGCCACAAAATCAGGAACACCTGCGGGGGCACGTGAAACGGGCTGGCGATGGACCAGCCAGAGTGGAAAGCTGATCAAGGACCTGTACTGGGAGGAGGAAGTTGAATTTGGTGCGGAGACACCGCTTTATGAGACGGTTGTTTACTACGACAATCGGAGTGGTTCACCTGTCTTCGTCTCGGCTGTCGAGAGCCGATTGGAAAAGTTTGGAGCCAAGGGATGGAAGACGACCCGTGAAATTGAAGACCCCGGAGGAGCGAACCGGGTCACGGAGTGGAACTACGAGGAGGACACGGGAAGCCAGTTCTACGGCTTGCTGCGCAGTGTAGAGTACCCGGACGGCTCATGGGAATACACAGCCGTTTACGACGATCAGGAGCGGGCTCTGGAAACCTGGCGCCCGTGGAAAGAGGTAACGCTGGTCCAGGCGATAGCGGCCAATGGCAGCAACTGCGAACTCACTTTGCGGGAGTACGATCCCGAGGCGGATGTGCGCTACCGTACGACCCGAAAGATCGAGGATGTGATGGTATCCAAACGCGAGCGTCGATCGGGTGGCATCAATCGGCGCTACACCAGCGCGACAGAGTATCTGGATACGATCACCAACGGTCGTTCTTACATGCCCGAGTCAGTCATTCGCCCGGACGACACACAGACGACCTACGTTCGCGAGAATGGATATTGGGACGGATATGTCTTTCATTTAACCGATCCAGGGAATGCGGAAGAAGCTTTTCGAAAGACGACAAAGGAGGGAACTGTTTTCAACCCGGAAGGCATCCCAAACCAGACAACATGGAGGCGAACCATTTCGGTAGATGGCGACCCAGTCCGGGCTCAAACGCTTCTTTATGTGGATTCGGAGAACCAGCCGATTATCGATCAGATCGATTATTCGACTACTTGGAACGATCCGGCACCTGGATGGCGAACCGAAAAGGCGACGAACTTGAGCGGTAGAATCCTCTGGACGGAGTTATATGATTCGGACGATCTATTGCGTGAGAGAATCGCCGAGTCCGGTATTTCCACCGAATACACGTATGACCTCTTGGATCGTAGATCTACAGAAACGAGAAGCGGCCTGACGACGACTTTCCACTACGATCCCTTGGGCAGGATCGAGGGAACGACTTTGACGCCGGAGGGCCAGACTTCGCCGAAATTGACCACATCGAGGACTTACTATCCTACTGGCGAAGTGCATACCTCCACGGATCGAAATGGACTCCAGAGCACTTATACTTACACGAACGGAGGCAGAACGGTGACGCTGACCCGTCCCGACACATCCACCGAGATAACCGAGAGCTACCTCGACGGCCAGATCAAGAGCATAACAGGCACGGGTGTCGTTCATCAGCATTTTACCTCTTCAGTGGAAGCGGATGGAATGCAGGTCACTCGGACAGAGATTGGTAGTAGCGGTTCGCCTCGCTGGAGTGAATACGTCACGGACTGGGCTGGCCGCACGGTGGAACGACGAGAGCCTGCGTATTCCGGTGCTACTAAGGTCACGAAGTCTTTCTACAACGCCCTCGGCCAGCTCTGGAAGCAGACCCGCACGGGACTGGGGCCCTTGTTATATACTTACAACGATTTAGGGATTCTTCTATGGCAGGGGGTTGACCTCAATGGCAATGACGTTCTTGACGAAGCTTCTGCAGAGCCAATCACGGAGACTGTCAGTGATTACAATCAGGTAAATAGTGACTGGTATCACCGAACGATCACCCGGCGCTGGCTGACCGACGACAGCGCAGTGGCCACCGATATGAGCAAGACGCTTAGGCAGCTTACCGGTTTTTCCCAGAATACCCTCAGCTACAGTGAGCTTACGGATATCTATGGCGAAGAGACCTCAACCACGGTAACGGTTGATTCTGCAACTCAAACGGTCACTCAAACAATCGATCTGCCCGATACGACTAGGGATGCGGTATCGGTAACGATCAACGGGCGCCTGGATTCCTCGACTGATCCTCGCATTCCGGCAGCAGAGAATGCGACTACCCGCTATACCTATGACCAGTTGGGTCGCTTGGAAACGATGGCTGATCCGACCGGAGCGATTACCACGCAGACCTACTACCCGAACAGCTCGCAGCTCAAAACGATAGAGCCTGAGATCGGCGCGATTACCGAGTTCACCTACTATGGGCAAGGAGTGCTCGGTGCCGGGCAGGTCCAACACGAATTTTCGAAAACTCCTGGCGGTACCGCGGTGCTCAGCCAAATCGATACGACTTATGACGCTCATGGCAGAATCAAGACCGTCGGCGGCAGCGGCACCTATCCGGTCGAATATGGATATGACCCAACTTATGGCGATCAGACTACCTTGAAGACCTTCCGAGATGGAACTACGCCAGACACGACCACATGGATCTATCAACCCTCAACGGGATTACTGACTCGAAAGCAATACGCTGATGCCAAAGGCACGGACTATACCTACCACGACAGTAGTTTGCTACACACTCGTGAATGGGAACGCGGCATCACGACCACCTATACCTACGATTTGACGGGGCAGCCAGACCTCACCGATTACTCGGATGATACCATCGACATCGATTGGGACTACGACCGTGCAGGGCGCCTGGATGGCGTAGTCGATGCAGCTGGGACTCACGACTTGGATTACGCAGACGACGGGCAGCTGCTCACGCACAGAGTTACCGCTGGACTGCTTAATGGCGTGAGGGTCTCCAATGCCTATCCCAATTATGGAAAGCGCGAGTTTCTTGAAGCTAGAATGGGGTCAATGGAACTCTTTCATCAATACACTTACGACCCAGACACTGGCCGGCTGGAGACCGCCACCGACCGCCACCCTGAAACGGGAGCGCAATACGTCAAGGCCACCTATGCGTATAAGCCAAATACCCACTTAACCGAGACCATTACTCTGGCCAACGACAGTTTTGATGTGCTGACCCGAGAAATGACCTACGATGAACTCGGGCGGGTCGATACCGTCATCGCAAGAAATGGTGGACTTAGCGTCATCAATAGCCACGACTATACCTATGATGATCGTGGACGCCGCAACCGCAACGACCGCGAGGACGGTTCCTACTGGTCTTATGGCTATAACGACCGCAACGAGGTTGAATCTGGCGTTAAGCTCTTTGCCAACGAAACTGTTATTCCAGGTCACGATTTTAGCTATACCTACGATGACATTGGGAATCGAGATGACCTGACCATCAATGGCGAAACCTTGATTTATGGGGCCAATGCGCTGAACCAAATCACCTCCCTACCGATAGCCTCCGACCACATGATCCTTGGCAATGCCGATCCGGATGCAGTCGTCTTCGTCAATGGGGAAGCGTCGCAACGAAATGGCGACCTGTGGAGCAGAGTGGTCTCCGTCGACAATAGCACTAACGCCGTTTCCTTGGACGTTACCATCGAGAGCCTTTTAGCCGACGATGGTCCCACAGGGGAAGTCCTAATTGATTCCATGGATGCAGGCACGCTGTTTGTCCCGCAGACACCTGTGGTTCCGACCTATGACGACGATGGAAACCTCACTCAGGACGGCCGCTGGTCCTACAAATGGAACGCGGAGAATCGTTTGATCTCAATGGAGACGATACCGTCTGCCTACAATGCCGGTGCTCCCCGTGAGAAACTTGACTTTGTCTATGACTTCCAGGGTAGGAGAGTGCAGAAAGTCTTTTCAATATGGGACTCCACCAGCGAGGTCTTCATCGCTGACTACACAACATTATTTGCCTACGACGGCTGGAACTTGATTGTCGAGAGCACAACAGCTGGAGGCACGACAGATATCCAAACCTACCTCTGGGGCCTCGATCTTTCCGGAGGAATGCAGGGGGCTGGGGGTGTTGGGGGACTCCTCGCGATGAAAAAAAATGGGGGTCAAGATAGCTTGCTGCCATTCTACGACGGCAATGGGAATGTTTATGGGATCGTGGGGAGTGGTCAGTATACGGATCTGGCTCAATATGAATACGGCCCGTTCGGAGAGCCAATCCGTGAGAGCGGTTCCGCCGCATCGCGAAACCCATTCACATTTTCCACGAAATTCCGTGACGAAGAAACGGGACTTTCTTACTACGGCTTCAGATACTATGACCCGCAGACAGGAAGATGGTTGAATCGGGACCCAATTGAAGAGGCCGGGGGACTGAACCTGTATAGATTCGTTGGGAACGACGGGGTGAATGCTTGGGACTTGCTGGGGCTTCAAATATTTACTTTTAAGTATGAAACTGAAATCGACTGGGAAAGGTTCTCATTTGCCGGTTACATATTTAATGGCGGTCTAAAAACAAGCCATGAAATAACGTTTGACACAGATACTGAAGAATTTTCCAGCACACAACCTTTTGTCGGTAAAACGTTCCGATATAATAAGAAAGGTGAGATTATAGATGAAGGTGAAGCTGATGGAAGCACGATAATTGGAAGAGTTGATGAAGAGAGATCAGAAAAGGGATGTAAAGTCGTAATAATAATGGAGGGGAATGAAATTAACCCCCTCGTTTTTGGCCCAACTCCCGGAATTACATACGAAGTAACGATAACAATTGATTTAGTAAAAGAGAAGATAGAGTGGTTCGTGGAGCATGATAGATTTCCTTCCCACTCATTTTATGTTCAAGGAAAGAGAGAGTATCACTTTTCTCATATTGAATCAGGAACAACTCCTAGAAGCCTTTTACCTTTTTATCCTAATGAAGAAGGGGAGGGTGAAAGATGTTTTATTATCGAATGAGTATAATCCTCAGTTTTTTTATTTTCTCAGTTGGCTTGTATCCTTTCTCTTTGGGAATGATTTGGGTTCTTCAGGAATATGTTGGAATTAACTACTGGACAAAATTTTTTGAAATGTGTTTTTCCTTTTCCCCATTCTTAATTTCCTTTTTGTCTTTTTTTCTGGCGTTTAAAATATTTGGTAGGGTAAATATATTTTTACTTATTTTTTTAGCCATTTTAGCATCATTGGTTTCCATTGTTGTATTTTATATTTTTCCGATGGGATTTTTGTTTTCACGATCTATCATCGGAGGAAAATATCTAGGATTGCTTGTTGCAGCTGTCGGGCTTATTGTTATGATAGTTGCCTTTGCTAGTGTTGTCATTGTTTTGAGGAAAGAAAAATAAGCAGATCTAATAGAGGGAGAACCCAGAAAAACGTCAGGCCTTTACTTTTCGTTGAATAGAGGTCGGGGAGGCTCAAAAACGGGTCAGGCCGATGATTCATGATTTTGCAGATTCTTTGATCCGATGCCCGAAAGTCCGTCTCTCCGGCCCGTCCATTCCGGGAGCCGCCCGCGCTCCCCAGCCTTCATTCAACGGCGAGTGCCCACGCTTTCCAACAAGGGCTTTGTGTCCAATCCCGCCTGTTTCACCCCGTGCGTTCGCAAGCTCTGTGCGACGGGGCGGTTCTTGATATCATCGGATTTTTTGGGAATTCCGGAACGGAAGTGAGGATGGACCATCGGTAGTGTCCAGAATCTTTCGCTTTTTCTTTTTCGGTCCTCAGGAAGGTAGTGTTTTTGTTGTTGGTTATGGTTGGATTGCTCTGGCGTAAGGAGGGCGTAGCCCGACTGGAGCCAGAGCAAAGGATCATGAGGCGTTTGCCTCGGTGAGTGGTTGTTGATCAAGTTTTTTCATATCGAGGTATCGGCGTAATCCCCACTTCGTTCCGGTAATATATCGCAGTCTTGCCGCAACGAGCATCAGGGCACTTTTTCCGTCCGGGAAAGCACCTACTACTCGCGTTCGTCGTCGAACTTCCCGGATGAGACGCTCCAGAGGATTATTCGTCCGTAAACATCGCCAATGTTCTCTCGGGTAGTTCATGTAGCACAGAGTCTCTTCGATACCTTCCTCAACCCGTTTCGCGGCCTCAGATAGCTTCATCGACTTTAGCTTCAAGGCGACATCGGCGGCCTTGGTCCGTGCCGCCTCCAGATCCTCGCTGGCGTGAATCGCCTTGAGCATCGCAGCAACCACCTTGACCTTCCCTGGCGGCACTGCTGTCCACACGTTGCGATAGAAGTGGACCGTGCAGCGTTGCCAGTGCGCTTCCGGATAAAACTCTCCCAGAGCTTCCACGAGACCGATGCACTTGTCGCTGACAATAAGCCGTGGTCCCCGCAGACCACGCTCCTTCAGGTAGCGCAGGAAGTTTTGCCAGCTTGCTTTGTCTTCCTTCGACCCTTCGGCAAAACCGAGGATCTCACGATAGCCCTCCTGATTGACTCCAACGGCTACCAGTATGCTTACGTTCTTTACCTCGCCTCCCCAGCTACGTTTGAGCCACAGACCATCCAGATAGACGTAGGCGTGCTCTCCCTCGATAGGCTTCATCCGCCAGGACTCGATCTGTTCGTAGATCTTCTGATTGAGATCACTCACCGTCGATGGACTCACTTTGACGCCCCACAGAGCCTGTGTGATGTCCTCCACACGGCGAACGCTTACCCCAGCCAGATACATCTCCATTAACGACTCTTCTACGCTCGCTTCACGGCGTTTGTAGCGCTCGATGATCTGGGTCTCAAAGGGAAGGCTCCGTAGCTTCGGCACCTTCAGGGAGACCTCTCCCGCTCGTGTATGCAAACCGCGCACATAATGACCAGCACGCGTATCCACGCGATCCGCTGATCGCTCGTAACGGCCAGCTCCGCAAAGACGATCCGCCTCTGCATCGAGAAGACCGTTAAGGGTGTCCTCCACGCTCTGAGTGATCTTCCGGTCCAGGTGCTCGCGCAGCTGCTCTTCGTCGAGCCGGATGATCTTCTCGTTCCCGGAAGCCGTCGCTTCCTCTTCTCTCTCTTTCTCGCTCATTGTCTTGGTTCCTTATCTGAACCTTCCTGAGCACCTCCAAATCAAAAGTGCGAAAAATACCCTACGTTATC
>JBCDMB010000053.1 GCA_038744685.1 Verrucomicrobiota bacterium | reverse complement strand
CTCTTCCGATTGACGAATACCGCGGCAAGATCGAATCAGCCTTCTCGACCCCCGGTTTGACGATACTCACCGCACCGCCTGGAACGGGTAAATCAACAAGGGTTCCGGCCTATTTGTCAGAAGCATCAAGTGGGGGTCGTATCGTGTGCATCCAGCCTCGTCGAATTGCAGCTCGATCTCTGGCTTACCGAGTTTCCAAAGAGAGAGCCCAGAACGTTGGCGACGAAGTAGGCTATCGCGTTCGCTTCGATCGCAAGATCTCGAGCAAAACCAAAATCGAATATGTTTCTCGGGGAGTCTTTCTCAGGGAAATTCTTTCAGACCCTCACTCTCTGAATCGCTATCACGCAGTTCTGCTGGACGAGTTTCATGAACGCCAGTTAGAGATCGACTGGATTTTTGGCCTTCTACTATCGCAGCGAGAGAACTTTCCCCATCTCCGAGTAGGAGTCTTTTCTGCCACACTCGATCCAAGACCTATTCAAACCATTTGGAGCGGTTCGCGCCTGATTACGGTGAAATCTCCGCTCTACCCGGTCCATATTAGCCATCAGAAGAAACCAGGGCAGTTCGATACAAGACTACTCATCGAACGTTCGATCACCGCCGCCTTGGAGAGCTACCGGTCTGGACAAGATCCTGATTACCTGATTTTTCTCCCTGGATATCGTGAGATTCATCGCGTTATTGATGGACTTCGACATCAGAAAGAGTTTCGCGATTGGGACGTTGTGCCTCTCTCGGGAGAGCAAAGCCCCGAGGAGCAGGATCAGGCGATCCGCCAAGGGCTACGCCCGAGAATTGTGGTCGCTACCAATCTCGCCGAGAGCAGTCTTACGGTAGAAGGGATTCGCACAGTAATCGACAGCGGCCTTGCTCGCCGGATGGACTATGACCCCGCTCGGGGTATCAACCACTTGCGCACCGTACGCATCTCTTCTTTCTCCGCGAAACAAAGAACTGGAAGAGCTGGTCGGATCGGTCCAGGCACCTGCATTCGTCTTTGGTCTGAACCCGAAGAAGAGTCTCTCCCAGAACAAGACTCTCCGGAATGTCAGCGCCTGGATCTTGCGGACTGGTATCTTCGCTCCGTCGCTTCATCCCAGCTCTCGCCATCCTCTTTTCCCTGGATCGATTCACCTCCCGGCGAAAATATCGAACACGCAAAGTGGCTCCTTCAACAGCTGGGTGCGATCGACGCGGATCAGGTCACGGCCCTTGGGCACCGTTTGCTCGCCCATCCGGTTCACCCGAGAATAGCAATCCTTCTCGAAAAAGGAGCTGAGAAAGGTGCCTCGTCAACGAGCGCGCTTCTCGCCGCCTTGATAGAAGAGGACCCCATTTTTCAACGAGGTTCGGACGCGGAGGATCACTTTGTGGAAAAAACAGACCAAGCCGACTTCTTTGCCGATATTCGCGCACTCAATTCCATTCTTCAAAATTCCGAGACCGTTCCCGTCAATGGCTTGCGGAGAAGAGTTGCTCATCGTGTCATTCACCAGGCCAGACGCCTTCAGATATCCCACAATGATGAAAGGGATAACGAAGAAACTCTCCGGAGAGTCTGTTTAGCCGCATACCCCGACCGTATCGCCCGTCTTGTCAACCGAGGAACCGCAACCTACCAATCAAGAGACGGCACATTTGGTAGGATAGATCGGAATACCCGAATCCAACCAACCGAATGGATTCTTGCACTTGAGAAACGAGAGTTGATGGTCAAGGGCACCCGAACCGTCGTCCTTTCTTCAATCGTCAATCTTTCATCTGAATGGATTCTTGAGGATCTCGCTCAGAGCCTTTGTGAAGAGTCAGCGGTCGAAGAAGACTCCTCTGGTCAGCTGCTTGAACAGAACTTGATTAGGCTCGACCACCTTGTTGTCCAACGCAACACCCTCGGAAAGGCTTCTGCCGACATAAGAGCCAGCTATTTCGCAGAATCAGCAATGACAGGCGGGATCCCCCTTCGCCAGTGGAATGACTCGGTCAACCGATGGATCGCCCGAGTTGAGTGCCTAAGACACTACTTCCCCGAATATGAGGTCCCCTATTTTGATGAAGCGGCTAAACGCACAGTCCTTGAATGGGTCGCGTTTGAAACGACGACCCTGAAACAGTTTCGGAACGCTGAGATTCTGCCTACGCTCAAAAATTGGATGAGTAGAGAACTACGAGCTCTCCTTCCGACAATGATTCCCGAACACTTCTCTATTCCCAAACGCAAGAAGCCGGTTTTCATCGATTACACGGAACCCGTATCGCCCTCTGTGTCACTTCGTATTCAAGAAGCATTTTCACTCGATAAGCATCCCTCTATCGCAGATGGACGCTGTCCCCTGACCGTCCATCTTCTTGCACCCAATCACAGACCAGTCCAAACCACACAGGACCTTCAGGGATTCTGGGCGAACAGCTACCCGGCCATTCGAAAAGAACTTCGCGGCCGATACCCAAAGCATGAGTGGCCAGAGAAGCCGTAGTTGCAGTCTCAAACGTTTCCGTATTCGTTTTTCTCCTGCAACAGTCGACGATCGTAAAATCAGCATCAAAGAAATCCAATTCAACCGATTCTCCGATTCATGGAATTTCCATCCTACTTGGAGCCCCAACTTCTCACCCAGATCAATGACCTGGAGGGAAGCCCGTGTTTTCTTTATGATGCGGGGGAGATCTTAAAACAAACAGAGGTCGTGAAGAGATTTCCGGCACCCTTTGGACTTTTCCCTCGATACGCGATGAAGGCTTGTCCCACCCGAGCAATTCTTCAGCTCATCGCATCCGAAGGCTTCGGAATTGATGCCAGCTCGGGATATGAAGTCGATCGTGCTCTCCGCGCCGGAATCGCTGCCGAAAAGATTTCACTCAGCACTCAGGAACTCCCTTCAGATTTTGCAGATTGGGTAAAGGCCGGAGTTCAGATCAACGCTTGCTCGCTCTATCAACTGGAACGCTACGGTTCTGTATTTCCCGGCACTCGAATAGGACTGCGTTTTAACCCGGGTCTTGGCTCCGGCGGAACCGCTAAGACGAACGTAGGTGGTCCCTCATCCAGCTTCGGAATCTGGCACGAAAAAGTTGAAGAGGTCCGTGAAACGATCGAAAGGCACTCACTGACCGCTTTTCGTATTCATACCCATATTGGTTCGGGTAGTGATCCTTCCGTTTGGCAGAGAACTGCAGAGCTGAGTCTTGCACTCGTCCGGGAGTTTCCCACGGTGACCACCCTCAATCTCGGGGGCGGCTACAAAGTGGCACGGATACCGACTGAAAATGGAGCCGACATCGTTCAAATCGGAGAGCCGGTTGCTGAAGCACTCCGAGAGTTTGCCGCCGAAACCAAGCGTGAGATTCAGCTCGAAGTGGAACCGGGAACCTATTTAGTCGCCAACGCGTCCTTTCTCATCGCAAAGGTTCAGGATATCGTTGATACCCTCCCTGGAGGACATCGGTTCCTCAAGTTGAATACCGGGATGACAGATCTCCTGCGGCCTTCGCTCTACGCTGCTCAACATCCTATGAAAATCATTCCGAAAACGCATGAGAAAAGAGGAGAACAAAACTATGTCGTAGTCGGGCACTGCTGCGAATCCGGTGACCTTTTAAGCCCTTCTCCTGCGGACGCTGAGACTCTGGCTGAGCGAACTCTAACCGAAGCGAGGATAGATGATTGGTTGATCATAGGAGGCGTAGGTGCCTACTGCAGTTCGATGAGCACGAAGAACTACAACAGCTTTCCCGAAACTCCGGAGATATTGAGGGAGACGGACGGTGAGCTAAGGGTGATTCGCAAGCGGCAGAGCCTCGAACAGATCCTCGCCAACGAGTCTTGATTTCTGTTCTTCACTAGCGGAATCTTCATTGGCCGGAGAAAGGTGTAAATTGTCTAAAACGCAATTATCTTTGGGACCTGTCCAAGAGACCCTTCTGATTCCACTCTTAGGGCGAGCGGTTGAGACCAGACGGGGAAAGGGCCTGATTCATGACCTGAAGGCAGTCAGTATCGTCGATCAGATCAATTATGATTTTTCCCAGTGGAAAAACGTAAGGAGCATTACCGACACAACGGTTCGCACGCGAATGATCGATGAGGATGTTTCCGCATTTCTTGAGGAGCATCCCACTGGGAACATTGTCGAAATCGGTTGCGGCCTAAACACCCGTTTCGAACGCTTGGACAACGGCAAAGCGATTTGGCATGAGTTTGATCTTCCCGATGTCATCGAGCTGAGGAAGAAGTTCTTTCTTCCCACTGAACGTCGCTTCACCAGAGACGCGAACGTTCTTTCGGATGATTGGTTTAGGGGTATCCGGGCAGATCAACCTACCTGTTTTGTCGCTGAGGCCGTCCTTATCTATCTGAACAATTCGCAGGCGGAACAGGTCCTTAGCACGATAGCCAGCCATTTTTCTAATTCTTGGATCATCACCGACACCACGCCTTCGGTAATGGTAGAGACTCAGGCCAGTCACGACGCGATGAAACACTTGGAGAAGAAAAGCTGGTTCCAATGGTGCTGCGATCATCCGAAGGATCTCGAAAAACTTGGGCTGCGCCTTCAAAAGTCCCAAGGGCTTTATGAAGCGAAACCACACATACAAAAAAGACTCTCTCTGAAAATGAGAGTGGTCTACAAGTTCCGGTTTTTCTGGAAAGAAGGCATCCGTAATTATCGAATCAATCTGTTTTTCACAGACCCGTAACCAAGGCCTCTCCCAAAATTCACCTCGTCAAATAAGCTAGGAACGTTTTACCGTCTGGTGATGAAAGCAAAGATATTGGTGACTGGAGGAGCGGGATATATTGGCTCCCACACCACCGTAGAGCTTATCGAGCAAGGCTACGAAGTTGTCATCATTGATGATCTGTCCAACTCCGAAGAGAGCGTTCTCGACGGCATTGAGGAAATTACCGGAGTCCGTCCAGACCTTGCACAGTTTGACCTGTGCGATGAATCGAAGTTGGAACTTTTCTTTCAGGCGCATCCGGATGTGCAGGCGGTTATCCACTTTGCAGCAGCCAAGGCAGTCGGAGAGTCC
The DNA here is from genome assembly GCA_038744685.1 of Verrucomicrobiota bacterium. Taxonomy (NCBI): domain Bacteria; kingdom Pseudomonadati; phylum Verrucomicrobiota; species Verrucomicrobiota bacterium. The sequence goes on along the minus strand of JBCDMB010000053.1, from coordinate 4,215 downwards.
GTCGAAAAGCCCCTTCATTACTATCGAAATAATCTCCTTTCACTCATCAACCTTCTTGAGGTTCTTCCCAGCACTGATGCAAGGGGTCTCGTCTTTTCCTCATCCTGCACGGTCTACGGAGAGCCTGAAAAGCTACCGGTAACCGAGGCAGCACCCGTCAAAGCGGCCATGTCTCCCTACGGAAACACCAAACAAATCTGTGAAGAAATCCTTATCGATGCGATCGCTACCGGGGTAGATTACCGGGCTGTTTCTCTCCGCTACTTCAATCCAATCGGGGCCCACTCTTCAGCTAAGATCGGTGAGCTACCCAGAGGCGTGCCAAACAATTTAGTCCCTTTTATCACCCAGACTGCGGCAGGCGTTCGCGAAAAAGTTCGGATCTTTGGAGACGACTACAATACCCCTGATGGCACCTGTATCCGCGACTATATTCATGTGGTCGATCTCGCGAAGGCTCATGTCATTGCAACTGAGCGCATTCTTGATCGCACCGGGCTCTCAGACTACGAGTTCTTCAATTTAGGAACTGGCAGAGGTAGTTCGGTGAAGGAAATCGTCGATACCTTTGAAGAGGTCTCGGGAAAAGTGTTGCCGAAGGAAATCGCGCCAAGGCGGAGCGGAGACGTGGAGGCGGTCTATGCCGACACCCACCTTGCCAACGAAGTTCTAGGGTGGAAAGCAGAGCTTTCTCTCAAAGAAATGATCTCCAGTGCATGGGAGTGGGAAAAATACGTCCGGGGACGTTAGTGGCTCAAGGTGCGCTACGATCGTCGAAGCGTCTCTAATCGCTTCAATCTGACTCACTAAATGAATCCTGGGAGCATGGAAAAGTCGTAGAGTTTACGTGAATCCCTCTTTCCACAGTCACTTCTACCATCAAGTCTCATGGAAGGATCTTGACCAAAAAGCCAATCAATCCCTCGTTTCCCGAGCACTGCAGGAAGATTTGGAGGGGCTAGGCTTTTCCGCCGAACGTATCCATGGAGACGCTACCTCGGAGCTCTTCCTGTCGTATTCACAGAATGCGAGAGCAAAAATCGTCGCACGTGAACACGTTACCGTCGCTGGAATTCCTCTTATTCCGTCCATTCTAAAAGAGGTCGATGAAGGCCTACAATGCGAAGAGCTTGTAGAAGATGGCACCCAAGTTCCAAGCGGAGGGACGCTAGCAAGAATCTCAGGACCGGCATCTTCGCTTTTCACTGTCGAACGCACCCTTCTCAACTTTATCCAGATGCTCTCTGGAATCGCCACGACAACTAGTTCCTACGTTTCCGCCCTTGGGAACTCGTCCACCCGACTCCTCGACACTCGAAAGACCCCTCCGGGATACAGGGCTCTTTGCAAATACGCGGTCGCTGCTGGAGGTGGATGGAATCATCGCCTGGGTCTCTATGATCGGGTCATGATTAAAGACAATCATCTCGCGACTCTTGGCGGTGCAGCCGAGTTTCTCCAAGCGGTAAAGGCCTCCCGCAAGAAACGACCCGACCTCCCTATCGAAGTGGAGATAGACCACCTCAATCAACTACCCAAAGTCCTGAGAGCCGAGCCCGACGTCATCCTACTAGACAACTTTAATAAGGACGAGTTAAGCGAAGCCGTTGCCACTATTGGTAGGGCTGCCCTCACTGAGGCGAGTGGTAACATCATGCTTGAATCCTTGCCTGCGCTTGCAGATCTCGGGCTTGATTTCATTTCCACGGGAGCCACCGTTCATCGCTCCCGGTGGGTTGACGTCGGGCTGGATATTGAAAGCTGGTCCTGAGTGCTTCCGGAGTTAAAACATGCGCGCCGACGATCCTGACGTGTTGATTCTCCGCGCTCTTCTCGCAGAGCCGAATCGCTTCTCTTCTGGAGAGGAACTAGCCTCTTCCCTAGGAGTCTCTCGGGTAGCCGTCTGGAAGCGTCTGGAAAACCTAAGGAAAAAGGGATTTGAAATCGAGGCTGTGAAGCGAAAGGGCTACCGCCTGAGCGCTTTGCCGTTCGGTCTCAGCGAATCTGGGACCATTGCTCAAGTTCCAGAGCCCTGCCGACTATTGTCCCTCAACCTCTTCGAAGCAGCGGCAAGCACTAATGAGGAAGTCTTCCGCCTACTCTCGGCGAATACCCCGACTCCTTTTGCTTGTATCACTAAACGACAGCCCGGAGGAAAAGGAAGACGAGGGCGGACCTGGAGTGGCGATCTTGAAGGCAACCTATACTTGAGCCTTGGTTTTCGCCCGAATGCCATTCCCCGTCGAATGAATCTCCTGCCTATCTGGTCTGGACTACGCCTTTGCCGCCGTATCTCCACAATCACTGGACTAGACCTAAAGCTCAAATGGCCGAACGACCTCATGATCGACGGAAAGAAAGTCGCAGGAATGCTCGCTGAATCCACTCTCGAGACCGATCGGATCACTGCTCTGGTTTTTGGGATCGGCGTGAATGTAAATATGAGCCGGGAAGAGTTCCCAGCTGAACTGAGGGAGACGGCAACCGCGCTTTCCGCTGTGTCCGGAAACACGTATCCTCTCGATGCTCTAGCGGCGGCTGCAATCGAAGAAATAATCACGGCCCATGACGAGTGTATTCTCGGAGTAGACGAAGATCTGTTGTCGGATGAATGGGAGAGATTCGCCTGCTATCTTCAAAAAGAGGTCCAGATCCAGATCGACGATCAAACCACTCATTCCGGCATAATGGTAGGAATTGACCGATCCGGCTCACTTCTCATCCGAAACAAGATGGGATCGCTAAGAAGCTTTCGTGTCGGAGATGTGAGTCTGCGTTCGGGAGTGTAGTTCGAAACGAACATTCCCTGATGTAGACCCGAAGTTATGGCCCCCCTGCGCTCTGCGAGCTACGGAGGGCGCCATTCTCCGCCTCGGCCTGCTGTAAGTTCTCATCGGGTTTGGTAACTTTTCTCATAGGTTTGGTAACTTTTGTAAAAAAGTCGCCATTTGGATGAGGTTAAGGAGAGTCTCGCACCGGAGACGCATAACCTTTGAAACTACGATTCATCATCCAGTTTCAGGGTGATTGATGCTTCTACGGTTTCGCCGTTTCCAGAAAGTAAACCGACTACCACTCCGGGGACGGTTGCAGCGGGGAGAGTCACTTCAAAGTCCTGCGTCTGCGACCCTCTACCTTCCTGGAATAGGTTAAAGCCAGGCACGTCCCCACTAGCAAACACGTAAAGAGTGAAGTAGCAAAAGACGCCTCCCTGAAAACTTCCAGGCTCGCCTGTTGCAGTAACAGAAACCGATCCCTTGAGCACTATATCGGATACTGCTTGGTACCTGAACCCTATGCCCTCTCCCTCAAAAAAGCCGTTACCTTCACTGCCAGTTCCCTCTTGGAAAAAATCGGCGGTATACATTGAACCACCCGTTGAGTCATAAAAATAGTCTCCCGACTGAACTGACTGAGCAATATAGAGGCGCCAAGGCCAGTTCGATCCAGTTGTGTCCAGCGCCCGATTCACAGGCAAAGGTTGAGGGTCCAGCCCACCCTGTAGATCAACGGGCCGACTTAAGAATGAATCCAGCGATCTAGCGAATGGTCCGGCTCGCAAAATCATCACTCTGACACGATCTTGGCTACGCTAGGATCGATTTCGATTTGGCCGGCAGTGTTATCGTCGAGCACGACGTCAAGGACGATGGGCTCGCCTTCCGTGGCAGCACTTCCGCCACCTCCACCGTTTCCACCTCTCTGTTTGGTGTTGTAACGACGCAATCGGAGAAGCTCGATCATGTCCTTCAGGTTTTTCTTAGGAAGCGGAGAGGCCTCAAGGGTAGTCGTGCCTGAATAGATGTCGTAGGTTGCCCTCTGGATAGGAGTGATGACACTCGACCAGGGGCTGCCGGTGATTACCAGACTTTTGCCTAGATGGGCTGACGGATCGACTTCCTCTTCAACAATGGTCACCGTTGCTTCAATTTGTGTACCAGAAAATTCATTGAAAATTTGTTGAGCTATGCCTTCAGGGGGATCAGCAGTGCCCTCTAGGTCGTAGTCGAGCAAAACAACTCCCTCGCCTTCTGTGGCTCCAACGCTATCGAGGACGTTGAAAAATCCGTTTTGATCCGGCCCAGGTCCAGGGACATCGGGATCGTAGAAGGCGTTTCGGTACAGAATCGAAACTCCGGTAACAATGAGGTTTGAAAGCTCAACGACTGAGATCCCATCCGGGTATTGAGTGAGCGGGACTGAAAAGTTCTCCGG
>JBCDMB010000052.1 GCA_038744685.1 Verrucomicrobiota bacterium | reverse complement strand
TCTTTTTCAGTCAACTTCGCGCGGAGTGTGCCCGGGGGCGCCCTTGTCGATCAATACGACGTTTTTGTAGTGTGGGCCACTTCGCCGCCAAGCTTTTCGAATGACCCAATGGATAGGTCATAATGTGCTCTTCCTTACCCAATCAAAGGAATCACGGATAGCAGGTTATCCCGGATCAGTAAGAATCTGTGGCCTTGCTCGGCGGACGTGCGAATGACTCTGAAACCAAACCAACCAACAATCGTAATGTAAAAATCCACCAACAGCTCATACGCTCTTGACACAAACCAACATAGCAGGGCGCAGGCTCCGGCAAGCCGGGCATTCCGAAACTATAGCCCCGTTTTGATTTTAGGCACCGAGGCTTGCCGGCCCTGTCGTCAGCTTGTCGAGCTGAGCCTACGCCCAACCAGAAAAGCCACTACTCACCGCTCCGCGAAAACCCAAATAACTTCTCCTCAACAATCTCCAACCATGAATGGAGAATCAGAGTATGCACTTCCTGAATTCGGGCGCTATCCGTCGAGGGAACGACAATTGCCTCGTCTGCCAGGTTCGCTGCTTCACCACCATCGTTGCCGAGAAGAGCGATCGAGTGGATAGGCTCGTTCTTTGCGAAATCGAGTGCCTGAAGAATGTTCGGAGACTGCCCGCTCGTGGAAAATGCCACCAAGAGATCCCCTGTTTCCCCGAGAGCCGCCAATTGTCTGGCGAATACTTGTTCAAAGCCAAAGTCATTTGCAATACACGTAAGGGCAGTGCCATCTGCTGCGAGGCTAACTGCTGGCAAAGGTTTCCTGTCTTTGCGATAGCGCCCCGTAAGCTCTTCGCAAAGATGAAGCGCATCGGAAGCACTTCCCCCGTTACCACAAGCAAGTACCTTTCCCCCTCTACTCAGACAATCGGCAATTCGAAGTCCAGTCCTTTCAACAGCCGGAACGAGCAGGCGGCTTTTCTCAAGAACACCGATGAGAGATTCAATCATCAGAAACCCGTTATCCGTCGACCTCAATTTCCAACGATTGCACGTTCTCCTTTACCAATGTTATGAACGGAAAAACCAATCGACTTCAGCCGCCTACTGTCGAGGAGGTTGCGGCCATCAAAAACGTGAGCCGGCTTTCTCATTGAGGAGAAAATCTTTTCAAATTCCAGCTCCTGGAACTCGTCCCACTCGGTCAGGACACAGATTGCATCGGCACTCTCCACAGCAGCGTAAGCGTCCTCCATGATGAGCACGCGGGCATCCTCCTTCGCAGGATCGAGACCAAGATCTCGGTAAATCTGGTTTCGCTCCACACGAGGATCGTAAATCCGCAGAACGGCTTTCTCAGCCAATAGATCCCGACAGACGGCGATTGCCGGAGACTCGCGGGTATCGTTGGTATCTTTCTTGAAGGCAAATCCAAGGATCCCAATGCTCCTACCGCTGACCGTGTTGAACATTGCGGCCATGATTCTTTTTACGAAACGGCTCTTCTGATAATCGTTCATCTCAACGACCTTGCGCCAATAGTCTGCCACCTCCGGTAAGCCGAAATGTTCGCACAGATAAACGAGATTCAAAATATCCTTCTGAAAGCATGAGCCACCAAAACCGACCGAACTCTTTAGGAACTTGGGACCGATTCGCGAGTCCATCCCTATTGCGCGTGCAACTTCGTCTACATCGGCATCAGTCCGCTCACAGAGTGCGGAAATCGCGTTGATACTGGAAATCCTCTGTGCGAGGAATGCGTTCGCGGTTAACTTGGAGAGCTCTGAAGACCAAAGATTTGTCGTTACAATCCTATCTTTCGGCACCCAAGCTTCGTAGAGGGACGACACCGAGGCAACCGCTTCAGCACCCTCTGCGGTCTGATCACCACCGATGAGGACACGGTCCGGATTGTTCAAATCAACAATTGCCGTCCCTTCTGCAAGAAACTCCGGGTTGGAAACAATCTCGAACTGATGCTGCGATCCTTCGGCATCGAGAATCTGCTTGAGGAACTCTGCGGTTCTCACTGGCACGGTTGATTTCTCTACAATGATCTTATCCGATCGGGAAACCCGGGCAATTGTCCGCGCACACCGCTCAACGAACATCAAATTCGCCGCACTTCCGCTACCTACCCCAAACTCCTTTGTCGGAGTATTGACCGAGACAAAAACGATATCGGCCTCAGCAATTGTCTCATCCACTTCGGTGGAAAAGAACAGGTTCCTGCCTCGGGCTCCCTGAACCACCTCAAGCAGGCCCGGTTCAAAAACCGGCAGGGCCTCACTATTCCATGCCGCAATACGTTCCGCGTTCAGGTCGACAACGGTGACCGTTACGTCTGGATTCTTTTGAGCGATCACCGCCATTGTCGGACCCCCAACATACCCGGCACCAATACAACAAACTTTCTTTGCCATTTTTAAAAAAACCATGGAGCTTGAGGGCCTTCGGGTATTTCTGCAATCCCTGATCGTTATGCCTTTCCGCAGTTTTATTCTTCCAGTCGTTCTGACACTTACCGTCGGTTATCTCCTCCTCAACCTTCTGGTGCGTTGGGTGTATCCCAAACAACTCTTCCCCTACCGGGGAAGCAGTTACGAGGACAGCGCCCTCTTTGCCCGTGTCGAGGCACCCGATGGAAACGAGATTGTCTTTATCTACCGCGAGAACATCGATCCGAAAGCTCCACTTCTATTCTACTTTCACGGAAACGGACTGGATCTTGGCCATAGCTATGAGCGTATCGAATGGTTCCGTTCGCTCGGATATTCAGTTCTCGCTCTCGACTATCCTGGTTACGGGCTCAGTACCGGGGAACCGACCGGAGACAGCGTGAGGGCTGCGACTGACTCTGTTTGGAACTATGCCATTGAAGAGCTCGGTGCTCGCCCGGAAAACACGGTCCTCTGGGGACATTCACTCGGGGGAGCACCGGCAGCTTACCTCGGATCGAAGGAGCAGTTTCGAGCCCTGGTCCTCCAGTCAACCTTTCGCTCCGTCTTTTCGCTTGCTCCAACCTTACCACTCCTACTGCGGGAGCCGTTCCCTACCGAGGATCTCATAGAAGCCGTATCTTCGCCGATTGTTCTAATCCACGGATCCGAGGATCGCATCATCCCCCCTTCCCATTCGAAGCGGCTCAAAGAAAAAGCAGGATCCAACGCCGAGCTCATCCTGATCGAGGGAGGTCGGCACAATGACCTCAGGCGAATGGCTCAGGATCAGATGGAAGAAGTTCTGCAGCGTTTTCAGGATCGTTAACGCTCGGGTTTTCAGGCAAGGACCACTTCTGAATGAAATGTGGTAGGGTTCCGGTCTGCAGGATCGATCCTCCAAAGGCAGGGCGCAGGCTCCGGCAAGCCGGGCACGACTCCATATGTACCCCGATTTTATTTTCAAATAGCGCGCATCGTCCCAAAACCGCGGTACTACCCCCTCCTATCTTAAAAAATTACGGCAACCAAGGATACTTGCTGAAATCCGGTTTCCGCTTCTCCAAAAACGCATTTTTCCCCTCGGACCCCTCCTCGCTGAGGTAGTATAGAAGAGTCGCATTCCCAGAAAGCTCCTGGATCCCCATCTGTCCATCCAGCTCGGCATTGAAGGCCGACTTCAGACTCCGGATCGCCAGCGGGCTCTTCTCCATGATCTCTCTCCCCCATTGCACTCCTTCCGCTTCGAGCTGCTCAACGGGAACGACCTTGTTCACCAGCCCCATATCCTCCGCTTCGGTCGCATTATACTGGCGGCAAAGATACCAGATCTCCCGTGCCTTTTTTTGCCCAACGATTCGGGCCAAGTAGCTCGAGCCAAGCCCGCCGTCGAAACTCCCGACTTTGGGACCGGTCTGGCCGAAAACCGCATTGTCCGCTGCAATGGTGAGGTCGCACACCACATGAAGAACGTGGCCACCTCCGATCGCGTAACCGGCAACCAGTGCGATGACCACTTTCGGAATCGAACGGATGAGCTTCTGCAAATCCAACACATTCAAACGCGGAACCCCTTCATCATCAACGTATCCCGCCTTCCCTCGAATTTTTTGGTCTCCCCCTGAGCAAAACGCGTATTTTCCGTCTGTATGGGGCCCAGCCCCGGTGAGGAGGATTACCCCAATCTTCGGATCCTCACGGGAGTCGAGAAACGCCTCATACATCTCCGAAACTGTCTTCGGACGAAACGCGTTTCGCCGGTGAGGTCGGTTGATCGTAATCTTTGCGATCCCTTCGTTCTTCTCGTAGAGGATGTCCTCAAATTCGCGGACAGTTTGCCATTCCATATCCCGTTTCTACCGATTTTTAGTCTGGTTGCAAAGCGTTCGATTCGTTTGCATCGGACCCCATGTTCACGATCTACGATCTGACGACCGGTGACACCATCGACGATGAGAACTTTGGATCAATTGACCCAAAGACTCACTCTCTTTGGATCGACCTCTTCCAGCCCACCGAGGACGAGATTGAAATTTGGAATGATCGCCTCTCCCTCGACCTTCCGACCAAACCAGAGATGGAAGAGATCGAATCGACCAGTCGCCTGTACGTAGAGGACCAAGCCTTGTTCATGACGGCAACGGTCCTCGCCAACAGCGACCAGCCAGGTGAAATTCGTTCCTCTCCGGTTACATTCGTCCTCCGCGAGAAGACGCTCGTGACCATGCGCTATGTCGACAACCAGCCTTTCCGCATGTTCATCGCCAATCGAAAACGCCGGACCGCCAACCGCGGATCGCCCGCGCATGTCCTGAGCGGTCTGGTCGACAGCATTGTGGATCGGCTCGCCGATATTCTTGAGCGGGTCGGCGGCAATTGCGATCGCCTTTCAAGCGAAATTTTCCGGGCCGAAAACGAAAGCCAGAAAGCAAAAGACCAAAACAAAAAACTCAAAGAACTCCTTCACCGGACTGGCCAAAATGGAGAAACCGTTGCCAAAACACGGGAGAGTTTGATGACGATCAACCGCCTCATTGTATACTTTCTTGAATCGATCAAAAATCTAGGGGTCGATTCGCTCATTTCCCATGTGAAAGGGATCGGCCGCGATGTGCAGTCCCTCAGTGATCACGCCAACTTCCTCGATGCAAGAGTCGGTTTTCTTCTCGATGCGATCCTCGGTCTGATCAACATTGAGCAAAACCAAATCATCAAAATCTTCTCGATTGCAGCGGTAATCTTCCTACCCCCGACCGTAGTCGCGAGTATTTATGGGATGAACTTCAGGGTCATGCCAGAGCTGAGTCAGGAATGGGGCTATCCTTTTGCCCTGGCTCTGATGCTTTTCAGTGCCATCCTGCCCTTCCTTTTCTTCCGACGAAAAGGTTGGATCTAAGAGATCAGCGAAACTGACAACCCGACAAACGTATCTTACAAAGTTCAAAATGAAAAATGAGCGTATGCAGCTGCGACTCGTCGGAACTTGTCCCGACCAGGTGGGCATCGTTGCAAGAGTCGCTGGCTTTATTGCCGAACGGGGTGCCTCGATTACCGAGGCAGATCAATACGAAGACCCGGGATCCGAAACGTTCTTCATGCGCTACGCCTTCAGCATCGAAAAGAGTGCGGACACAGTGCCCACGCTGTCAGAGGAGTTTGCCTCACTGGCCAAAGAGCTGGCAATGCAGTGGCAGATTCACGATGCCCATGAGCGTCGAAGGGTCGTTATGTTGGTGAGCAAGTTTGACCACTGTCTCGCCTATCTCCTTCACCGCTGGAAAGTGGGTGACCTCCCCTGCGACATTCCCTGCGTCATTTCAAACCACAATACCCTTCGCGAACTGGTCGAGTGGTATGGGATTCCTTATCATTACGTTCCAGTCCCGAAAGAACCGAAAGCAAAAAGAGCCGCGTTCGAAGAAACGGCTGCTCTCATTGAAGCGGCCAAGCCAAACACGGTTGTTCTCGCTCGCTACATGCAGATCTTTCCACCGTGGCTATGCGAGAGATACCGCCATCAAGTCATCAACATTCACCACAGTTTCCTTCCTTCCTTTGTCGGAGCGAAACCCTATCACCAAGCAGCTGAGCGCGGAGTCAAATTAATCGGAGCCACTTGCCACTACGTCACAGAAGACCTCGACTGCGGCCCGATTATCGAACAGGACGTCGTGCGCATTCGCCACAGCGACTCGCTTGAGGATCTGATGCGCTTGGGTAAAGACGTCGAGAACACGGTTCTTGCCCGGGGACTTCAGTATCACTTGGAAGATCGCGTCCTCGTCCACGGCAATAAAACGATCCTGTTCGATTAGCACTGAACGGTGGCCTCGAAGCTGCGCTTCGGGGAACGGTGGGTTACCACCATCATGCTCCTTTACTTTTCTCGCGAGCCGTTTTAGGTCAAACGGCACTACCAAGAAAGATTACCGTTTCCTTCCCCAATAAGCGGCCATAACGCTCCCACTCAAGTTGTGCCAGATACTGAAAATCGCCCCCGGCAATGCACTGGCTACGGAGAAATACTGAATCGCTAGGGCCACGCTTAGCCCTGAATTCTGCATCCCCACTTCAATCGCCAAGGTGCGAGCCGTGACTCGATCATAACCAAAGAGCCTCGTGAGCCAGTAGCCCAGACAAAGACCCGTGCAATTGTGGAGAGCGACAGCCAGAAACACGACGAATGCACCAGTGAGGATGTTCTCCCGATTCAGTGCCACGACAATCGCTATGATAAACACAATGGCCACCACGGAAACCGCCGGTAAAACCGTGCGAACTCTCTCCAATCGATTTCCAAAAGCGGAATTGATCGCAGTTCCAACCAACACCGGCACCGCCACAATCTCAACGATACTGAAGAGCATGGATCCGGCCGGCACGGGCACCGTCGTCCTTAGGAGAAGCCACGTTAAGGCAGGAGTGAGTCCGATCGCTGCAATGGTAGAGGCCAGAGTCAGAGTTACCGAAAGGGCTAAACGCGCTCCAGCGAGATAACAAATGACATTGGATGCGGTCCCCCCTGCACTAGCTCCCACCAACACCATTCCAATCAATTGCGCTTGCGTGAGTCCCATTCCTTTTCCGATCAGAAAAGCAGCCAAAGGCATGATCCCGAACTGGAGAAAAACTCCCAACCCGATCAGCTTTGGCTCTCGAAACACGTCGCGGAACTCGCCCCAGGTCAGCGATAGACCCATCCCCAGCATGACCAGTGACAAGAGCGGGAAGATAGCCGGTTTGGAGGCCGTGAATGGACCGGGCACCATTAACGCAACGACCGAAAACAAAACCGCCCAAACCGGAAACAACCTCACAACCCAAACCATCGCCCTTTCCATGCCATCCACCAAGGCCAAGGTAAACGGCAATCTTCCTTGAGGAAAAAAGAAGGAAGCGAAGCATGTCACAGATCACGCTCTGGCTAAACGGTTCCCAACCCACCAGCCACGATAGATAAACAAGCTGCGAACTTCGGATTTGTAATCACCGATCGGAAGAAAGAAACGGAGCTCTGAAAGGAGCGCATGCAGGATCCATTAGTCTGCAAGAAAAGATCCAAGAAGACTGGGATGCGGGAGCGGTTCCCGTTTCGGTCGGGCGGCGAGAGGCGGAATTCCCCATACGCACAAGGCTTCGAAGGACAAGTGGACCTGCCGCAAGTCCGAGTATCAATCACGGATCTTTATATTTTGCGTCTGACCCCTTCTTGCCTTGCTCAAAAACCAAAGATGAATTAATAGAATCAGCGATACTGGCTCCCAACTCTGCTGCAGTAAAAAACCCTTTGATAGTTGGATTTTTCTTTAAATACTCCTCAGCCTTCCCCTGCCAAAACGATTCGGGATCAGTTAACACTTCCGACAAGTCACCGACATAGGATAACCCCAGCTTATCCCAAGCATTCACCCCATCATTTCCGGCAAAACCATATAGGTTCAGTCCGCCCCTTTCTCCGATCAGGTCTCTGGATGGCCACCGCCCGGTTTCCGGATCATAATATCTGAAGCCGTAATCAGTAACACCCGAGGCGGTGTCGTAGCTCAATGGCCGTTTTTCACCGACGCAATCAGGGCTTGCGGGACGATCCACTCCGACGCGTTCGGCGGCTAAGAAAAAAAAATCCCCGACGCGGTTTTCGGGCAACTCGTCGGTTTCTTCCGGGGCGTAGGCTGCGTTGAAGGCGACCATTTTCGACTTCAAAGACTACGCTCCGAAGACGGTCGAAGGAAGCAAAATCTCGGCCCGGATCGGCCTATCGGTCCGACCAGAAAAAGGGCTTCCGACGGAGGTCAGCGACCGCCTTGACGAGTATGCCGTCTTCGAGGGCTTCGTAGACCAGGGCGTAACTCTTGAAACGTCGGAAAGGGACCCTCCGGTCGTTGCCATGGAAAACGCGCATGACCAGCGGATCGCTTTTGGCGAAGGCGAGCGGTAAGACACAAAATACGTCATGTCTTGAGGAGCTGTTGCCCAAATAAGCTACTCGTAATTTGGAAGTGGATACCCGTGGGCAATCCGATTTACAATGACGGCCTATGATGGGAGTTCACGAGCCTCAGAAAGAGTTGTTTTCTTTCGGAGTTGATTTGGACAAACGGGTTCGTCGCGACAACCCGCTGCGCAGGATCAAAGAGAAGGTTGATTTCAGCTGGGTGCGCCAGGAGGTAGAAGGGACTTATGGAAGTAACGGCCATGTCTCCGCTGACCCTGTGACGGTGGTAAAGCTGATGTTTCTTCTTTTTTGGGACGGAGTTCGTAGCGAACGTGAGTTGATGCGGATCGTGCCCGAGCGTTTGGATTACCTCTGGTTTCTTGATTTCGGATTGGACGATGCGGTGCCCGGCCACAGTGTTTTGTCGAAGGCCCGTGCCCGTTGGGGCAATGAGCTTTTCGAGAAGTTGTTTGTGCACACGGTGCGTCAATGCACGGAGGAGGGTCTTGTCGGCGGGAAGGTTCTTCATGCCGATGGCTCGTTAGTGGTAGCCGATGCATCGAAAGACAGCGTTGTCCGAGGGCCCGAGGAGTTGATCGATGCCCTTAGGACGGCCTGTGGCGCACAAGTGGATAAACTGGAGGGGTATGATGGAGACGAGAGAGGATCCTGCTCGAAGAAGGTAAACTCCACGCTGACGAGCACAACGGACCTAGATGCTCCAGTAGTCCGTCGGAGCAAGCCGGGTGCGAAGGGTGATCCCAGACCTTGTTACAAGAATCATCGCACGGTCGATGATCGCTGCGGAGTGATCACCGCCACCGAGACCACCGCTGGTGATGTCGAGGAGAACCGATTGCTTGAGACACTGGTAAGTCAGCATGAAGCGAACTGCGAGAAAGTAGCACAAACTCTGGTTGCAGACGCTCAATACGGCACCTTGGATAACTTCAGGAGGCTCGGAGGAAGGGGTTATGAAACCCACATGGCCATTATCAACGCAAGGGTTCGCAAGGACCGCGAGGGACTCTTCGGACCGGAGTGTTTCACCTACGATGAACGCGAAGATCAGTTCATCTGCCCGGAAGGACAGCGGCTTTACCGTCGCAGCTATGTGCCGGGGCGCCGCTACACCGAATACGGCACCCGCAAAGGAGTCTGCGCGTCTTGTCCTATGCGCACACAATGCACCAGATCCCAAACCGGAAGGACTCTCAAGCGCCACGATGGTCAAGAGATCATCGACCGTGCACAGGCGCAGGCCCGCTCTTCAGTAGCAAAGAAGAATCGAATCCGTAGGCGCTGGCTCATGGAGGGTTCATTCGGGCAAGCCGTTCGCCACCACTTCAAAAGATCGCGTTACGATAACGTAGGGTATTTTTCGCACTTTTGATTTGGAGGTGCTCAGGAAGGTTCAGATAAGGAACCAAGACAATGAGCGAGAAAGAGAGAGAAGAGGAAGCGACGGCTTCCGGGAACGAGAAGATCATCCGGCTCGACGAAG
>JBCDMB010000051.1 GCA_038744685.1 Verrucomicrobiota bacterium | reverse complement strand
TCAAATGCGCCATCGTTGCCGCTATGAGAAAAATCCTCATCTGTATGCAAAGCCTTCTCAACAAACCAGACTTTCTCCCTGACAATCTTTCGAAAAATGATCCCATTTGCGCTTGATTTAATCACAGTTGCTTTAGTCCGCCCCGTTGGAGTGGTGTGGTTTCCGTATTACCCCGCGGCTCTAACTGGACCCACCGACCCTGTAGCCGAGCGAATACGTGAAGCTCCCCTCCAGGGTGCTACAAAGAAGCGAACCCGGATTCCCTTTCATAAGATTGGCTGTCCACCCGATCGGAAGTGAACGCAAAGTTCACCCACCCCCGTGGACCGCTACCAACCGGAATGGATGAAGCTGAGAACCCATCCCATCCTGAATGCGAAAATACAAGTCGCGCCCTGACACTTTTGCCTTCAACACCCTGTCGAGTCCTCGGTCTGCAGCTGGGATTTTGAAAACCTTTCCCTCCTCCAGAGAAATTTCGTCGATTTCATCGGTATCAAAGAAGAGATGAAGAGCTTCGAGCTGGTTTCGCTCGAATTCCTGCCATTGTCTCAAAGTTTCCACCTGGTCGGTTTGGACCTGACCAACCTCCTGACGAAAAGAATCGATGGCTTGGTCCATGTCTCTCCAGGTGCCGATGTAGTCCTTCAACCTTTTCAGGTAGGTGAAGTTTGCCTCTCGAATGAGTTTCGAACTACCAGAGCCTGGCATGTTTCCAGTCCGCTCCGTCCACTTACGATGAGTCATCTCCAGAAGTTCGATCTTGGATGAGATTGATTTGATATCAATGTTCCCGACGGCGAAGCGAACTTCTCGCAACAGATCCGGTGTGGTGCTCCGCTGAATCTGCTTCGTGTAATAGGTATAGTAGGCGGAAGGGGCAGTGGTTGCATAACCAGAACCAGCGTACGCTCCTCCCCGGTAGTATCTTCTGCGCGAGGAGTATCCGTCACTCGTGACCACATCAGGCGTTTCTGTCTTCAGGTCCTCAATTTCCGGCTCAAATCTCTCTGCCACCATTTCTTCAACATCGAGCCGCTCCGCGTTGAAGAGATTCACCAGAATCCCTTCTCCTTTTCCGAGAATGTTCTTGATGTCCGGATTCAGGTCACCGACCAGCAGAACCGGTGGCTCCTGGAGAAATCGATCCCAGCTACCTGTAGTCAGGAAATACTCTAGATCTCCGCTCGAATCCTGATCTTCGGTCGACGCCCCTGACGCCCCAACTCCGACCAAAAGGGGAATCAAGCAAACGAGCCCCAAACACCTACCAACGAACGCCGACATCGCTATTCTTTTGACTCGTTTTGTTGAAGTCGTCAAGGTCCGACCGCTCCCTGAACACTCCATGAGCCAAAAACGTTACACCTCTCCCGCCTCCCTTGAGAAGAAAGGCCCAACGAAAGAACAAGAACGCTTTCTTCTACACCACGGCATCGTTTCCGGCCGGGTCGTTGGAAGACTAACCGAGGAGCAGGCCGCTAAAATGATCCGCACTCACCAAAGAAAAAATTTGTGGGTCAAGACCTTGCGAACTTTCATCCTACTCTTCCTGCTCGGAGCAATCGGCGTGATTGGGTATGAGGGATGGAAGCATTTCTCCACGGACTCCGCGCAGACTATTCCAGGAAACTCCGAAAGAGGAGTATCCTACGTTTTGGACACGGGTGATTGGACCCAATGGATACAAAACGACTCCACCCTACTGGTGACTCCTCCGATTCCAGAGGATCTACGTAATAGTCTTTCCCTCCAAAACGAACTCTTCCGTGATGTCCTCGCGGAGCGAGCTAGCAATGAGCAGTTTACCGGCGAAGTCGGTCTCGAGGAACTGAAAAGTCGTTTTCCCAGCGGGGAAGAGGTTTCCGCTGCTTATCAATCGACCACCAATAGATCTCAATCGGTCGCAGGAGGTGGCTACGCTTCTGCGGGGGGCAGCTCCGTCACCTATTCGACAGTTGGAACCAAAGGAGTGTTAAAATCTTACCTGCAGCGGTATTCCGCACGAGTGGCCCAAATGCGTTTTGCAAACTTACAAGGGCAGGCCGAATCGATGAAACAGCGCATCGAGACCGACATCGAACAATTGGAGGCACGCTCGATCAGCGGGAACTCGACTTCAATGGGTGCCCAGTCCAGAGCCACTCTCCTTTGGCTGAAAAGCGACCTGATTCCCTACACAGACCAATTGATCGCTCTCGCGAATAGCGCAGAGCAGCGAGTTGCTTTGGATCGATGGATCTCCTTTGAAAGCTCCGAGAAACCCGGTTTGGAAAATGATGTCGATGCAATAACCACAGCAACTCTGCCCTTCAAGCCGCAGGAGTCGTTTACCGTCGCTGAAGACTCGACGATTCTTCTGAATGCCAGTGTTGGAAACCGCAGAATGGTAATCCTACCCGATCCTCAGGGAGCGGTTCGCCTCATTCCGCAGTAGGTTCCGTTCTGGTTGGGAGGCTGTAGTCTGCTCCAGATCGAATTTCACAACCCTGCCCAGTGGTCCTACTCTTGCAAAAATCACTCTAGATGGAACAATGCAGAGCTGTGAGTAAAAGCAGTGCTGAACCATTTTCTCTTGTATCCAACGCTCGACTACATGGACGGGATGGATTCTTCCACCTGACTATTAGAGATGGACTTCTGGAGAAAATTGAGGCTTCTTCCGAGCCGATTGATCCAGCGGAAGGCTTCGACGCCAAAGGGGGCTTGGTAACCCCTCCCTTCGTAGATCCCCACTTCCACCTCGACTCTGTCTACAGTCTAGAGGAAACGGGCCAGAACCGTTCCGGTACACTTCTCGAGGGCATCGCCCTCTGGAAGGCCTACAAAGAGTCCCTCACCCCCGAGCAAATCATCAACCGAGCGCGTCGCTACTGTGAGGAAGCGATCCGCTTTGGACTTCAGGCCATCCGTAGTCATGTGGATGTTTCCTATGAAAGTGGGGCTGGGGTCAAAGGCCTTCTGGCCCTGCAAAAAGAGTTTGCCGGCAGGCTGGACATTCAGTTGGTCGCGTTTCCCCAGGATGGTCTTTTCCGGAACCCGAACGGTGAAGCGTGGTTACTCGAGGCTCTCGATGCCGGAGTCGACCTGATCGGAGGTATTCCGCATTTCGAACGCACCTATGAAGAAGGGGCACGATCAGTCGATTGGATCTGCCGGACAGCTGCAGAGCGCGGGATCCGCGTCGACCTCCACTGCGACGAGACCGACGACGGTGCTTCCCACCACATCGAGACCCTTGCTGCCAAAACCGTCGAGTACGGTCTCGTCGGCAAAACAGCGGCCTCCCACACCACCTCTCTGCATTCTGCAGAGGATGCATGGTTTGCCAAGCTACTGCCCCTTCTCGTCGAAGCGGGCATTACGGTCATCCCGAACCCCTTGATCAACCTGACCCTTCAAGGCCGGTTCGACGGCTACCCGAAACGCCGTGGGATTACCCGCATCCCGGAGCTGGATCAGGCAGGGGTTCCCGTCGCTCTCGGCCAGGACTGCGTCCGCGATCCATGGTATCCACTTGGAACAGGCAACCTTCTCGACGTGGCCCATTTCACGGTTCACGCAAGCCAGATGACCGGAACGGAAGAGATGGATCGCCTCCTGCCCATGATCACCACCCATGGGGCCGACGCAATGGGCCTTGAAGGCTACGCCCTCAAAGAAAATGAGCCAGCCCACCTCCTCGTTTTCGAAGCGGAGACCTTCAGTGAAATTCTGCGATATCGCTCCAAACCGAAACTAATCCTCCGCGGAGGCAAGGCCGTCGGGTAAGTGGTCTAGAGAGTATCTAAATCCTCCATTCGCGATTTATAACATCTCCAGCTCATCCAGCGGGCTTACGGATTTTTCCGCCTGATCCTCCATCACGTGAAGGTAAACCAGGGTCGTTTCTACCGTCTGATGACCCAGAAACCGCTGCACCGTGCGATTGTAATTGCACCGTAACCTCAACAGAAATCACTTCCTTCAGACCCATCCTATCGTTCTAGCTGAAAAAAACCTAGATGATACTCACTTGTAGGCACTTACGGAATTCTTTTAATTTCGGATTGTCCGCTGAATCCTTTCCGTCAATACTCTCGTAGTCGTTTTTCAAAAACACTATCCACACTGTTCGTAGTGAAGGAATAAAGACAAAGAGAACCACTCCGACGCAGGTAAATGAATCTTTTGAGGACACTGAAGAGAAACCACCGAGACGCTGAGAAAGTAATCCAATGAGTGAAGAGAGAACTCCAGCAGGACGCACACACCACTCCTACAAACCCGTCGGCATAGGTAACCCGGTGTTATCGCCCGTGAAATCGACAACCCACAGAAATCTGGACCTCTCGGGCCGGGCCACCTAGCCTCCACGCTCGCAGAAAAGGACATTTATCTTGAGAACAAAGACTTCTCTGACAATCTAAACCCATGTCTCGAACCGAAGTCATAGAAGCGGTTGATAGCCTCTCACGTGAAGATCGTGAATATGTTGAGGCGTATCTTCGCGCTCGGAATTTGAGTGAAGACGAACAGTTTCAACTAGAGAATGGCAAGCGCCTTCAGGAAATGAAAGCGGGACGGGGGTTTAAGTCGGAAGAGACTCGGCAACTCCATCAAACCCTCAAGGATAAAGGTCTTTAGGAGCCATGTCATCCTACGAGTTGATGCTCTCTCGTCAGGCCACCGAACGCTTTCTGCGGATGCCGATCAGGGAGCGACAGAAGCTCTTCGATTTCTTTGATCGTCTCACTCTGGGTCACTACGCAGAAACGGAACCGGGATTTACTGACGATGAAGGCCAAAAATTCAAGGTTCTTCCCGTAGGTAGGCTGACGATTACTTTTTAAATCAATCATGCCGATCGAATGGTATATATCACGGCACTTGAAGGGTAGACTGGGCGCGAACAAGAAGGCATAGGCAACCCGATGAACGCGCCCGTGAAATCGACAACCCACAGAACGCTGGACCTCTCAGGTCGGGTCGCCTAGCCTCAACGTTGGATTAGAAAATGAACCGCATATTCGCATCACTGTCGCTAACTATGGTTTTCGCGATTTGCAGCTACGCGAAAACTCTTAACGAGATGGAGCTTTCGGAGATTCGTTCTCTTTTCCAAGATCACTTAGACAAAAGCGGAATAGAAGGAATTGTTCTGGAGGGAAGTCGATCCGAAGCAAGAGTTGCGACCCTTAGCAACGACGGAAGCCTTATTGCAGCCGGATTCGGAAAGAGAATTTCACCTATTCCCAATAAACCAAATTTTACCGACTCAAAGGTTAAGATGTACTCGGCAGAGAACTTCGAGACGATTGCCGAACTTACTACATCTGAGCATGGCATTCCCTACTCGATGGAGTTTAGCTCAGATGGGACGCAGTTGCTTGTAGGCTACGAAGAGGGAGCGATCCTTTGGGATCTGGAATCAGCACTTCCAGCATCAATCTTCTTACCGAAGGCTCCCACAGGATTCGACAATCCACCACCAATGAGAATAGATGCATGTGATTTCTCCAATGACGAAGAACGCGTCCTACTCGCAGGAGGAAGCGTAGTTTCGGTCTATGAGGTAAAAAGCAAAGAAGAACTCAATTACTTCCGAACACCATGGATAAAGTCGGCATCTTATCTACCCTCAGGAGACATTATCACAGGTCACGCTGGAGTCGCTAACGATGTCAGAGTTTACGATCCGACGACAGGTGACCTCAAACAGTCATTTAAATGTAAGAGTGAGATTATATCTGTCTCATATGACTCTACTGATGGAGTCGCCAATATTGCTGCGTTCAACCCTGAGAATCATACCGTTATCGATATTTACACGTGGGATCTCGAGGGCGACGCACCCTCGAAAGAACCTTTTTCGCTAGTCGGCCACAAAGATAATGTCACTGCAGTTCAGTTCATGCCATCGATCGGCTCGATTCTTACCTCAAGCTACGACCAAACAACTAGAAGATGGGATGCTGGAACCGGCGAGTTGCAGTCGACTTTTCAATTAGAGAATGCCCTAGCTACCTTTCACTCGCTCGCTATCATAGAGAACTTTAACCCGATAGCCCTGCCAATAGAATAATCCAACCAGTCGGTGGTCTCAATTTCTTTTGCGCTCCGCGCTTCAGTCTTGAGACACCTCGACGTTCGAGAAGAAGAAAAAGGAATTGAACAAGCTTTTGATGTCGTGCTGTTGAAGTGAATACAACCGCTTGAAAAGAATACCAGCAGGATGGAACAGAGTTTCACGCAGAGGCACGGAGAGAACCAGTCTCTGTGTGCTCCGTGACTCCGTGAGAGAATGGCATTTGGATCTGCCTCCCCGCTCCGGGTCTTTGCGTGTTGGCGTGAGACCTCCCCACTCCGACTCGAACAAAACGGCATAGGCAACCCGATGAACGCTCCAGCGAAATCGACAACCCACAGAACGCTGGACCCCTCAGGCCGAGTCACCTAGCCTTCACGTTAGGCAGACAAAGTGAATCGCGCTATAAAATGTATTCTCTGGCTAACCGTGGGGCCTGCCATATCTATAGTTACAGCTTGGTTCATCTTTTGGTTTCTAGGCTTTGTTGTTGGAGGAGGTATTGACATCGATGACCTGAATCCTCCCTGGCAACAGAGTGTAGCACAATTGTCCCTTCCGATCGGAGGTTTGTCCTTTGTCGTAGGCACTTTTTTCTCACTATTTATGGCACTCGCCAACCTCAAAGAGTCAGACGGAGAGGATGCCTAACAAGGCGGGTAGTCAACCCGAGGTTAAGCCCATGTCATCTGCTTGATCCTCTACGGCTCGGGTCACTACCCTCGACATTCAGCGAAAGAAAATGGAAACCTCCTTCACACAATTGAACACGGACTGGAACGCAGAGCCAAATGCACCTTATCCAGAAGTAAAGATTGAAGGCGACAAGCTAGAGCTGATCTTTGATTTGAACTACCTTCAGTTCTGTCAGTTTAGCGAAGACCAAAAAGGAAGAATTGAATTCGATGGAGTGATTCGATACCGGCTCGGCCAGACAAACGATGAAGGTTGGTATGATGGCCAGTGTAGGTTCAGCAAGATTGCCCCTAACTGGGGAGAATTTTATCTCATCGAAGGAGATAGCAGAATGAGTGAATCCCCCGATGATTGGGTCATAGTTGGAGAATCTGATTCAGAAAGAAATCACTACCTCTTTTACCTCAGAGACGAGACTTTTGAGTGCGTAGCTGAGTCTTGGAGATTTGAACCCCTCAAAGCTGAACAAGGCGGTAGTGGCGACGCCGGCTAGCGCCGCCGTCGCCACACCTCCACGGTCGATAAAAATATGGTCGCAAGTTTAACGGCTGGATGGTTCTCGGTCGGCGCATCAATAATTGTGTCATTCTTTCTTTTTGTCTTGTCGCGATGGGCTGGCGATGCAGCAGATTCACTTTTGAGAGGAATGCCATTGCCGATGATTTCCTCGTGGTTCTACCCTCCCAGCCTTTGGCCGTACTTTTTCCCGTTGATTGGAGGATTCTCTGCGTTCTTTTGCACGGTCTGGAAAAGGCGGTCACCTCCCGCTTGGACTTTGTGTGTGTCAGCGAGCTTCGGAGTAACGTTTATTTTCATGGTCGTGTTTTTCTTTTCCATTTTATTACCATGGACACATACATTTTCAGTCCAAGAACTGGGGCCATGAGATCGAACCAGTCAGCGGCGTAGGCAACCCGATGAACTCGCCCTTGAAATCGACAACCCACAGAACGCTGGACCCTTCAGGCCGGGTCGCCTAGCCTCGATGTTCGGGATACAGATAGTGGGCCTACAGACTGACAGATTAATCAAAGTTCTCGACGAGTTGATATCCCTACTCGTATCCGATGACGAAACTCACTGGTCAGCATGGATGAACAAGGCGAAAACTAAATTGCGGGATTCGGACTACTCTGGCATCGAATATTTGCTTGGTGCATACGGCGGTATGGGATCCTTCAATGATCTTATTATTTGCCAGAAAATAGAGAACGGAACTGTTGTGTGGACCGACGAAAGTAAAATGAAGAACGGCAGGTTAGATGCTCTACGCTCGCAAGCTTGGGAACTAGCTGATTCCATCAAACGCAGCCATGAGGGAAGATAAACCTGAACAAAACGGCGTAGGCAACCCGATGAACGCGCCCATGAAATCGACAACCCATAGAACTCTGGACCTCTCGGGCCGGGTCGCCTAGCCTTCTTTGTTAGCTAAAAGAATGATAAAAAAACTAAAGTCACTCCCCCTACCATTAAAGATAGTTGCATGGCTAAATATCGTCTTAGCACTTTGGACAGGCATTGAGGCCCTAGCCTACTCAACCAGTATTCCGATAAACGAAACTATCGCTAGTGGAGTTTCAGTCATTTTGTGCTGCCTTATCGTCTTGGGAATTCTACAGGCCTCAAAAGTAATAAGAGTAATAGTTCTCGTCCTATCATTCTTGAACCTAGCCTTCTTGTCTTTGGGTTTCCTTGCCGCACTAGCCACTATCGGAGTCCAGGCATTCATGGTGGTAATCCCACTGGCAATAAATGGAATTACTGTATGGGGATTATTGGCAGCACCATCGAAGGCGTATTTCGCAGAAGCGAATCAGGTCCTCCCACCAGACACTAAACAAAGAATGAGCTAACCAGTCGAGATAGCCAACGTCTAGGCTGCGCCTAGCCGCGGCTACTCTCTACGTTGGGTGAGAAAACAGAATGAAAATTCTTAGAAGAATAATGTATGGCGTCTTGATGACCTTCGTCTTTGCTCTCCCTATTGTATTTTCACTTAACGAACTATTTGGGTGGCGAGGGGCTGTTGCGGATAAGGTAGCAGAGTCGCTATTAATACCGTTTCTGGTTAGCGTCTCGGGTGTGATGTTCTGGATCTACGCATTTGGCGATGAAGAGAGAAATTGTTCTAGATTCGCGCTGATGAGCACTGGTATCGTCGTTCTAATTTTCTCACTGGTTGCCATCCCTACTGTCGGATGAACAAAAACCCAACCAGTCCGGGTAGGCAACTCGCTACCGCTCGCGCCTACCGTCGACGATCTCAAAGGGAATGAAAAAGGCAATTGATGTAGCTGTAGGTTTCGTTTCTCTCTGTGGCGTGGTGGTGGGATTGCTCACGGCTGTTTTTGGCTCTCGCGGTGACATCTCGCCATCGGAAGCGGCCGTTTGTCTCTGGGCGGGAATTGCGTTGACCATATTAGGGCTTTTGGCGTTCTTCTTTTCGATTCTGCAAAGAGAGAAGTGGTTATTAAAAGGGGGTCTCGTCTTTATCCAAATGCTCGTCTTTGCTTCTATCCTACGCTTCGGACCATAGCAGGGATAAAATCAAGACGGCGTAGGCAACCCGGTGTTATCGCCCGTGAAATCGACAACCCACAGAAATCTGGACCTCTAGGGCCGGGTCGCCTAGACTCGACGTTCAGTAATAGAATGAAAGTTCTGGCACTATTTCTCTCAGCAATAGCGGGATTCTCTATCTGGGCTCTATCAAAACCGATTACAGGCCAAGTTGAACCATGGGATGCCTCAGCGAGTTATTTGCCACTCGGAATACTTTTCTGTTCGATCCTTCTCGCCTTGGTTTTCCGAAAAGAGTCTTTGATGGTTCCCCTGGGAATATTAGCTGGGCAGATGGTCTTTCTCTTTTGGCATCTTGCGAATGTCGGGGGCGACCCGCTTTTCGGGATTGGGCTTAGTATTATCCTAGTCTTAACGGCTATCTTCTCACTTCTACCAGCATTTCTAATATCGAAGATTGGGACTGAATCGGGTAGCGAGGGGGAATGACCCCCCCGCCCCCACACCACCGGCCATACGGGTCCGTAGCACGGCGGTTCCGAAGAATCAGTGACCGAGAATCAGAGCTTTGCTTGATCTCGGTATTTGAAGGTGATCCAGAGGTC
>JBCDMB010000050.1 GCA_038744685.1 Verrucomicrobiota bacterium | reverse complement strand
TACAAGTTCTCATCAGGTTTGGTAATTCTCATAATAATGGGAAAAAGGGCGGAAAAACCCGAAAACCAACGACTTACGAGAAAAAAGGGGCCAATTCTAGGTTTGGTAACTTTTCACCCAAAAAAGGCCACTTCTCATAGGTTTGGTAACTTTTCCATTGGGTGATTTGTAAAAAAAGCCCGCCATGAATGACGGGTGCAGTGGAATTGAAACGACCTTGCAAATCAGAAAAAACATGCCTGCCCTGACGGCTCAACTCGGGATGTGATCTCATCTTCTTTCCAGGCTAGGGCGATGTAGGTCATGGCCTCTTTCCCAGTCGAGTTCTGCTTGAGTGGTCCGGGAACTACCAGGTTGTCGTGCCTAAGTTCAGCTAGGCGTCCGCAGATGCTTGATTCCTTCCGTCCGGTTTTCTCTGCGAGGTCCTCGATGCTGGGTCCAGGTCCGTCGATGAGTGGGTCCCATGCACGGATAGCGGAGTAGACCTCAAGCCGTCGGCCGCTCAACTCTTCTTCGAGTTGGGCAATGGAAAGGCGACTGGTCCACTGAGTCGCCATCGCTACCAAGGGAGTTCTTTAACCAGGACCTCTACCCGAGATGAATCTACCGGGTTCAATAAGCCCCTTCTGGAATCTATAGTCTGTTTTAGGGCCTCTTTTCTTCTGACGACTTGGTCGTGACGATAGACTAGCGTGCGGATGACCTGCTGCCAGTCTTTAGCCTTTGCTGAGTCCATAATGGGAATGTCGGACTTCGGGTTTAGGCGACGGAGCAGGAAAAGGAGGTAGGCTTCGCGGGGCTGACCCTTGCGGATTTTGTCAGCTTCCTGTTCGCGGCCAGAAGTGTCTAGAATCGCTTCGATGCGGTCGAGCATGTCATCCGCTAGATAGCGAGCACGGATCTCGGGTTGATCCTGTAGGTGTAGTTGAGAAAGGAGGTCGTCGGAACGAGACCAGGCAAAAAAGGCAGAAAGAACAGCATCGAGATCCTTGTTGTTGAAATCCTTCGAAGAATCTGGAGCTCCTACGTCTGCGTGAATTTGGCGGCGACATGTGTCCGCTTGGGCAGAGGTCATTGAGCCCCGCTTTTTCTCAATTTCCAGTCGAGCCTTGGCCCACTCGGCCCGATACATTTTGATCTGATTTGCAGTCATCCGGAGAGGAGTTGGGACTCTAGCTCTTTGCGGGTTGCGATTAGTTCGCGGCGTGTGGCTATGCGTTTCCGGTTTTTCTCGGGGTCGACGTGCTCATAGGCTAGATCGGAGTCCGTGAGACGATTGTCGATTGCTTTGATCTTCTCTTTGATTTCCCACGTAGAGAGTTTTTTTTCGGTCGCGGTTGGCTGTTTTGTTTTGAACGTGGGGTCGGGAAAAATTCCTTGGTAGCCACCGACTAGAGAGTGCTCCAGAGCGGCGATTGCTGCGTCGTGCCCCCAACGAGAGAGACGTTTGATTGCCATTCGACGCTGCCGAGCTGTGTAGCGTTGGCCGCCGTGGGCTTCGATCCATTCCGCCCAAAGATCACGGAACTCGAGAGTGTCGAGAGCTTCGGGAATCTGGACGGCTTTAGGCATCTTTTTTAACCACCTCGTTGTTCTGAGCATTGATGAAAACTTGTATCATCCGGTGACAAAGTTCCTTATCCGGCTCTTTTTCACCCGTAATAGTCCACACATCCCAGGCATCCCAACCTAAGCCGAAAATCTGCGATCCATCGACGCCCCAAAAGAAAACTACCTCCCGAGTGCGTGGATACCACGTTGCCACACCCTCTTGCATTTCCACCCGAAAAACAGTTGGGTCAAAATCAGGCGGTGCGATCAATTCGTTTCCTCGTTCCTCGTCACTCACTATCCTCATTACTGTTCTGCTGAGAATGTTGGTCGCCGGCAGTGTACTTGTAGCGGTCGAGACTCATGACTAGTCGCAAGGCCATAGCTGCCGTCTGAATAGCTTCCGCCCTCACCTCGGCCTTGTTGGTTTTGTGCGGCTCATAGGTGAGTTGCACCATCTCTTTCGTGAGCTCCCCGAACTCTTCACCAAGCACAGCAAGCGCATGGAGTGGATCGGTCGGCCACGTCGGAAATTTCGCGGTTGCTCTCTCAACCTCAGACAGGACCTCGGAACACGAATCAGCGAGGGAGGAACTGACTTCGATCTTCTGTTTGGTTGACGGCTTGGGCTTAAGGGAAATGGAACTCATAATCTTTATTGTTAGGCTCGTTTCTCTGGTCTTCAGGGCTCTGTTTAGTAAGTCGGTGAACTCATCATCCGAAATAGAGATACACTGCCAAATTGACGTTTCTGTTAGGCAGCCCTCTTCGCGTCGGTCTTCTCCTCGTCGAGGAGTTTGGCGACGAGTTTGTCGACGTCGTCGGTAGTGCTCTTGATTAGGACTGCATCGGTGTCGGCTTCGATGGTGAGGCCGAGTTTCTTAGCGTCTCCAACGTCGAGCTTATTGATCGCCGCACGGCGTGGGACTTCTTTGATTTCGACGAGATCGTCGGCGCGTTGAGGGAACAGCGAGCGGATCTTCTTTACCAGGGCTTTCGGGTCCTTCCAAGTGATCTTGCCCTTCTGCTTCTGTAGGCCGAGCTTGATGCCGGAAAGGGTCACGGTGCGGGGCTTCTCAAAAGCCTTGGGGTTTGTTTCAATGAGTCTTTCGAGTTTTGCCTTTGAGTCTAGGCACTTGGCAGCGGCTGATCGGATCCCTGGTAAGAGCCGGCGTTTCGCCGCCTCAATCTCAGCATGAAGCGCGTCGATGCGTTTAGAAAGAGTTTCCCGATTGCCTGAGTAGTCGCGGGCGGCCGCGGTGAGTTGTTTTTCCAGTTCTTCTTTCATGGTTTGAGTTGGGGTATCTTTGAGGCCCGATAGTGGAGGATGAGTTCGTGGATAAACCGGCCGATTGCGATCAGAGTCGCCAAGACGTAAGTCAGCCAAAAGATCATGAGGGATTCCGCCGGGAGATCGGAGAACGTGAGAATTGCACCAATGAATGCGGTAGCCGTGAGAGCGGCTACTATGGCGAGAAGAGTCTTCACGCGGCGCGGGGCTGCTCGCCTTTGAGATAGATTTTGTGTGCTTTGACGAAGGTTGCCCAGGTGAGTTTGGCCTTGGTCTTGTTGGCTAATAGCTGACCGTCGTGGAGACAGTTGATGAGCCATTGAGCTCCGCGGTCCCAAGCGATGTCTCGGCAAATACTGATGTGCTCAAGGTCGGCGTATTCTGCCTCGAACTTTTTCCAAAGCTCTCCCCTTTTGGCTGGTGGGAACTCGAGACCGTAAGCCTCGACAATAGCCCGGACATCGCCAACGGTCATCGCTTGACCGAGATCCAGGATGATTGAGCCGCGGCGTCTCAGTTGACCAAGGAGGCGAGCGTCCTCGCCGTCCTCAAACTCGTGACGTCCAACGTGAGTCATGCAGAGCACCATCGCGCATCCGGTGCGGTCCTTAATGCTCTTGAGCGCGTTGACCATGAGTTTCGCGCTCCCCTTCCGGTAAGCGTGAGTGATGTGGTGAACCTCATCGACGAGGATGAGGTTGGTGCCGTCTATGGAGTTGATGACGCGCTCCTTGAGGCGCTCGGGGCCGGACTTACCAGAGAGTTTTAGGGCATAGGCAAACTCCTTGTAAAGATCTTGCACGCCAGCGATGTCCTGGAGGTCGACGTAGAGAGTTGCACCGTGATTGTTCTCGTCGCGGAACCATTCAAGGGCCTCGGTTTTCCCGATGTGCGACTCCCCGTAGATGATTCCGATTTGCTTTTGCTTCCACACCTTACGGCAGACGCGATGGACCTCCTCAACGGTGGGGGTCATCACACGGCCTTGGTTGCGGGAAGCCACCGCCTCGGCCTCCTGGTCGCGGAGAACGCGGATCCGGGAAAGCATCTTCGCTGGGGGTGCAAGAACCAAGCTGTTTCGAGTATCGATGTATTGGCCGGAAAACACCTTTGAGATGTTGCTGGCAGAGATGCCCAGCTCGTCGCCCATTTGTTTCTGGCTCATTTTCAGAGCACCTGCCCGCCGCGCATACCAGCGGAGGTCTTCGCGAAACTCGGGCTTATTCTTTAGAAGGCCGACTTGAAGACGGTCTCCCTGGAGCCAATCGGGCTCCGGGTTGGTTAGTTCGTCGCTCATGTTTTCGTTTTTTTGGTTGGGTTAGTCTTCGAGTTCAGAGAGGGAGTAGTCTTCGCCTATTGATTGTGTCTCAGGCTCATCGAGCTCAGAGAGTTCGCCACCGGAGCGAGCGAGTTTCTTTGAGCGTTCACGGCTCTTGAGCTTCTCGCGTTCCGTGGGATCGAGGAGGCGGATGTTCGCCTCGGTATCGGCTTTGCGTTGTTCCATGAGGCTCTTGCCACGGAAGGAGACGCCGCGAAGCAGTTGCGATTCTACGCGCCGGACTTCACCTAGAGATCGTTGGATTCCTTCCTCATCCGCTCGACTTGGCCGGTTGCGGCCTGGGCAGATGCCGAGGTATTTACCTTTGCCGTCAAAGGCGTGAAGTTCATCCGGAATAAGTGGGTTCCAGACAGTCAGGTATTTCTCGCGGCGCTTGAGCGAAATGCCGAGGCTTCCGTTTATGCCGTGCGCTTCGCCCATAAAGTGATACTCGCCGGTCCCGTACTGGGAGTCGCTGAAAACGAAACAGCCTTCGTCGTTGACCGTGCGTTCCTTGCCGACCTTTTCATGGAGGACGAGGATGTTCGCCATGGCCGCAGGGTTGAGCTTACGGAGGCCTTTCCTCTTGTGGTTCCACGCTTCGATGCGTGACATCTTTCGCGCCCTTGTTAGTCCATCGCGCCCTTGGCAGTAGTTCACTACCAGGCGACGTTGCTCTTCATCTGTATCCTCAAGGCTGGCAAACTCGTGATCGGTAGAGAGTCTCCATTCTGTCTGTGTGAGACCGGCGGCCAGCCAGCCTTCCAAATTATGGTCAGGGTCGTTGTGGATGCGGTCGTATACTGACCCCGCAATCTGGCAGAACTGGTGCCACTCGAGGAGGTCGAAGTTCAGATTCCGCACGGCCTCGCTGTCGCCCTTATCTGCGAGGTAGTGCAAGGCCCGTAAAAGGTGATTGTTACGGAGTTGCAAACGGTAGTTTTCCTCGGGGCTGTGTTCGGGGTTTTTACCCACCTGACCCATGAGGGCGTCCATCCGGTTATGCATGAGATTGTGGAAGGACTCTAGGGCCGCTTTGAACCGCGGGTTACCCTTACCCGCGCCGGCGTATTGGCCGGCAATGGCGGCAGCGTTCGCTATTCCTGATGTTCCGATAGTAACCGATCCACCTGTGCCATCGTAGATGGCCCGAATGATTTCTTCCTGCCGGATGGCGGTAGTGGCATGCTCTAAGATGAGCTGAGTGCCTTCGGGGCGGTAGCCACATTCACGGAGCGTAGCGGTCGCGAGGTAAAGGGTCTCTACCTCGAGGAAACCCTGGCGTTTGCCATCCTCATCTCTCATGAGTGACTTCATGAGCCAGAGGGGGCGATACCCGCTAAAGAGATCGAGCACGCCGATCTCGATGGGGCGCACGCTCGTTTGCTGACCGACTAGGTTGACGTGAAGGTCATGCCAAACGTCGTCGAACATGTAAAAGTGCCCCGGAAGAAGATCGGCTCGTGTCGTGATGACTTTGGGCAGATAAGTGGATCGATGTTTTGAGCCACCTTGCCGTGTCGCTACCAGCTCGTGCTCTTCGGGCATATGCCGGGTGAGGTTCCCGTAGCTCCAGCCGTTGGGATGATTCTGGCCCGGTGCGGGTGGAGGCGGGGTGCGGAATCCGGCGATGGCTTTACTCTCGTCTCCCCTTCGCCATGCAACCCAATCAACGATGAGCTGTTTCCACGCATCGTAGCTTTTGCGCTGATGTCTCTCGCAGCGGGCTTTCCACTCCTGGATAAATGCTGGAGGTTGCCCCTGCGGGGTGCTCCATTTGGGAACGAGAACTCGCCAGTTGCCTTCTGTTCTCCGAAATTCCCTCCACAAATCTTTGAGACGTTTGGACGACCACTCATTGCGAGGATCCAACTGGGCAATTTGAACGCCCACGCTGATCTTCGGAGCAGTCGCAATAATCTCCATAAAATTGAGAAGGATCGAAGCGTGAGCGCGTTGCTTGTCCGTCAATGTGGTCCACCATTCGTCTTCGCTGGTAGGAGGGAGGAAGGAAATTTCGTTAGGCACTCGGATCATTGTGCCTTCCCCCTATTTGCGCCCACGACTAGACCAGCGTGTCTCTCTGCTGTTTTGACGAGATCGTTTAGTTCTCCTACGAGTGCTGCCCATTGCTCACGGGTCGCTGCAGCGTAGTCCGCGCTATTCATTGCCATCCTCAAACGGGGAATCGCCCCCGTTCGTTTCTGGAAGTAGAAGTCCATGAAAAGCTGGTCGGGTGTTCTCCCGTGCTTGTCCTTCGGACCTTCGTCTTCGTCGTCCTTTTCGAGCTCTTGTCGGATCTTTCGGACGAAAGATTCAGCTACTCTGCAGGCCTCAGCGATCGCTACATTCTTGATTTTCTCAGTCCCAAAAATCGCATAGTGCGAATTTAGAGCGGTTTTGACGGCCTTCCGTTTGTCGGAATTTGTCCGCCGTAGTGCGTTGTGCTCGGCGTTGGCACCGAGGGCGAATTTGATTGCAGCGGCCCTTCCACCGGTGTGCTGGTAAATCGCGATTTGCTCGCGATCGGCGAGGCGATAGGCAGAGCCGCGGTGGTTTCCATCCGCTATATAATAGTGCTCTCCATTCGCGCCGATGGGGTCGTCGCCTTGTGCGGGGAAAACGTCGATCGGGGGTAAGTCTTCACCCGCTTTGAGGGCAGAGACTAGATCGCCAAGGTGGTCATCGTCCAATCCTGTCCGCATTTGGATCTCGGGATCGAAAAGAAGCTGGGCTACGGGGATGAGGATGGCTCGTTTTTCTGGCATGGTAGTTAGGCGGTTGCTGGGATGGTTTCGTCTTCCTCGAGGCGGAAGGACCAGCCGGGCATTCCGGCGGGTGTGTAGTAAATGAAAGTGGCCTCCGCTAGGTTGCAGTAGAGGTCTGCGGGGAGTTCGGGGTCGAGGAGCTTGCAGGCGGCCTCGCGGATCTCGTCCTCGGTTGCATTTTTGGGAACGGGTGAGCCGTCCAGTGCGGTGCCGGTCTCAAACTCGTAGGCGATAACGCAGGGGTAGGTATGCTGGATCGGGATCACGGTTTAGAAGTTTGAAGACTGAAGTGTGAGGGGTGAGATTTCCTTTACCTCGGCTGCCAGTCTGTTGCGGAGGTGTTTGATGGCGGAGGCTTCTACCTGTTGGATGTATTGGAAGGTGCACCCGCATTCTTCGGCTATTGCCTTCAACTCCCACTCCTCCCCGTGCTTTGAGCGGGCGATGCACCGATCCAGGCCAGCGTCTATTGAGAGGTTCTGGTGCGAAGGCATCGACTCGTGATAGACGTTCACACCTGCACCCCCTTGCTCTCGGATTCGTTTCGGCTGGAGATTTGGGCCGTTGGTTGAAAGGCTCTCAGGTCATGGAAGGCCCTAAGAGCTATGGGTGGGAAGCCCTCGTCGCGATTCTTGTCGCCTTGTGGGGCCTCGCTTGTGTGATCCATGGGTTTGTCATACGGATCGCTGCACGATACCGCGCTCGCATGAATCGCTAATAGTGGCATCTTCATATCCGCACCCCTCTCTTTTGGAGTTCCCGGAGGCAGTCCTGTGTGTGCTGGCGGAGTTGGTCGGTCGTTAGCTGATTGTGGAGGGGTTTGAAGGGAGCGGTCTGTCGGGAGATGCACCAGGAATGCCAGACCTCCTTTGGCACTCGGAGGAACTGCCGCTTAGCCCGGCCAAGCGAATCCGTCTCTGCGATGCCGTTGCGCCGGGATATATCAATCGCGGTTAGGTCGCCCGATTCGATTAAACGGTAGACGTGCTCCTCGCTCACTCCTATGGGTGAGTTCTCTCCGCCGATTTGCTGTGGGCGCAAAACGGATACGCCGGGAAAATCGAGGCTGGCGAATGGGAACTCGTGTTGGGTCGCTGCGCTCACTGTTTTTCGGTTGGTCGGTTGGACGGACGGATCGGACGTTCCGGCTTGGGTTAGTTGGCGATTTCCGATCCCGGGTTATTCTCCGCGCTGAACCGCGCAAGAGCCTCGGTCTTGACGGTGGCTGTGCCGGACTCGATACGGAGGTTGTCCGCGATGTCGGCGCGTGTAAGGCTAAGACCGAGAACGGCGCGGGCGATGTTGTCGGGATTTGCAGCAACGAGTTTGTTTCCGTGCTTGCGAGCTACGCCCACGGGTGCGCCGAGAGTGTTCTGAATGTGTCTCTTGATCGCTCGAACAATGTTGGCGCGCACTGTTTTTTCTTCGATCGGGCAGTGCTTGTCTACCCAATCGGAGATCGGCACGGCACCGGGAACTTCCATGACGCGCTTCGCGCGGTCTTCGAGCTGGAGCATCTCAAATTGCTTTTCGAGTGCGGCCAGCTTGAACCGCTGGGAGAGAATCTCGCGTTGAATAGGAGTTGCGTTCGGCGAGACGTAGAAGCCGTCCCTTCGGAGGGCGGGAAGAACCTCCTCACAAATCCAGTCCTGGAATTTCTCGGCATGGGGAGCCTTCGACTTGAGGACAAGGCGGTAAACATCGGCCTCGCCGATGAACTTTGTGGGCTGCCTTCCACCCTTCGAAGGGGTCATCAAAACAGTGACCCCTTTGCAGTGGTCCGTGACCGCGTTGGCGGGTTTCGAATAGCCCAAGATTTTGGCTACATCGGTTCCGGCAAATATGGGTTTTCCACCTTCGAAGGTGGAGCGTATGTCCTGGTCATCAAAGAATAAGTGGTTGACGAGTGCGGCTGTGTTTGGTTCTTTCATGGTGATACTTCTTTGTTAAAGGCCATCGTCTCGTAACTAGGCGGTGGCCTTTGTTTTTTGTTTGGTGCCGCGCCTTGTTGGGCGGCGGAGAGTCTTCATCTTGGACGTCTCGCGTTTTGGGAGGGCGGCTATCCGGGCTGCAAAGGCCTCGGGGTCTGCGCAGGCATCGAGCTTGTGGCACATCTCGGCGATGTTGATGCCGAGTTCGCGTGCGGCGGATCGAACGGAGTGCCCTTTAGCGATTATTTGTTGACGCAGTGGATTCGAATCGACTTTAGAGGGGGCCTGCTTAATCATGGGCTGAAGAAAAATGAAGATTTCTAAAGAGATCAAGCCGAAATGAAGAAAAATGAAGATTTTCTTCAAAGGGTCGATGCATACCAGTTTCGTCGAGGCATACGACGCACGGAGGCTTGCAAGGAGATTGGTATATCAGAGGGGCGTCTTTCTCAGATTCGAAATGGTTCAGTCGAACCATCTACAAAATTTTGGCATAGGTTAGAAGCAGCCGAGAAAGCATTAGAACTCATTGATGACCGTAAAAGAGCGACAGCAGTTGCCTACCAAACATTGGCTCAAAAAGGTCCGGGCGAAGAAATGGCTCAAATATCCAGACAGGTGACTCGGGCGCAGGTCAAAGAAGCTCAGGCCCTATATCCGAACAGTGCTGCAGGGACCGAGGCGCATTTTGATCGACTAAATGACGAGTATCATACTTTTACGGGGGCCATTCTTGAATTTTCCAAAAGGCTTCAACGAATTGAGGAGAAACTTGGGATTACTGACGCTGAAGATTGATTTTTTTAACTACGGAGAACACAGAGAACACGGAGGAAATACTATGAGTGAAGACGGAACTGAAATGAACGGGAAGACTTTGGGGATTGTTTTGGTGGTTGCGCTTGTTGTCGTTGGATTGATCGTCGCTGTCGTGAACGACGAGCAGGAACCCAAGTTACCTGTTTATCAGAGTGCGGCCGCTGATGTTCCCCAGAACGATTTACCTCAACCTCCGGTGGCTAAACCGCCGAGTGATCGCTACGACACTCCCAAGACACGCGCGATGCTCAAAGGGATGGACGCTTTGGATGAAGTAGCATGGGTGCACCGCGATGGTAATAGTGTCTACGTTGGGCTCTCAACGATCCCGGATGACCTTGTCCCGCTGAGTAACGCTTGGGTGCTACAGCTCAACCGGGAGTGGGACTTTGGTGCGCATCTATGGTTTGTGCCTGCCGCTCATAAGCCAGGTGATGTTTCGCGTGTGTACCGTGAGGTCTCTGCACGGAATGGTGAGCTTCGGTGAACAAAAGGAAGACCCTAGAAAACTCCCGGCCGTGGCCGCCGCCAGTCGATTACGCTGGATTGCAGGTATCGGTCGAGCTGAAGGATGGGATGCGGACTTGGGCGAATCGCTACGGGCGGGGCCTTTGGCATTTGCGGGAACATTCGGACTCTCCGGCTGTGCGTTGGTGGCCTTCTCGGGAGATCAATGGGATGACGGTGTAGGTCCGCAGATTTCGCGAATTGGCGCAGATTAAGGATTGTGTTTGTTGGTCAGTAATCCTGATTCTGAAACTAAACAACGGGAAGGATGATTTTGTCCGGCGTCGATACAGACTCGATAGTGGAAATAGTTAAGGAGGTTTT
>JBCDMB010000049.1 GCA_038744685.1 Verrucomicrobiota bacterium | reverse complement strand
GCTTCCGTCCTCCAAGTTGCGCGGCCAAGAGTCCAGAGCCGTCTGAAAGACTCGGTCGCCAGACTCGGTCTTGACTTTCCAAGTGCGCAATTCGAAGTCCGGTTTGATCGATTCGATGCCAGTGACTTCGAAGGCGAAACCCCCTGCAGCCAAGGCTTCATTCAAGGCGTGAGCGGAGTGCTCGTCGAGCTGGGAGCGATCCTCCACAAAAGCGACTTCCTCATTCTTTTCGTCGCGCAGCGAAAGGTGTCGGCCTGGCTCGGAGAGTGGAAAGCACTTCACCGGTCGGACGATTACTGATTCTCTGCCTTCCTGAGTGGCGGTGAGACGCCCCGCTCCACAGGAGGCGAGCTGGAGATTAGTTGTATTTGTTTTTGTCATGGATTGTGGGTGTTCAGTCCTCGAAATCGAACGCTCCCAAAACTCGATTTCCGCTTCGCTGATTTCGATTTGTTGATGTCACTAGGCTTGGCAAGATTACACAGCGAACTGTTCATGGAGCTCGACCTGTAGGTCGTGCAGTTTGCGATACACCCCGTCTTCGACTTGGAGGAGTTCTTGGTGGGTGCCTTCCTCGACGAGTCGTCCTTCCTTCATGACGAGTAGGCGGTCGGCCTGCTTCAAGGTCGACAAGCGGTGCGCGATGGCTCCTATGATCTTCTCCAGAAGAAGTTGGTCTCACTTTGAGTAGGGGCGTTCGAAAGGTTTTCGGGTGGCTCTGTGATTCCATAGTCCCTCGGCTACTGGAGTTAACTTTTGTTCATTCGGTGTCCACCTCCGGTTTAGCGGTCTTGCTGTAGGCTGACGGTCATTTGCGAAACGAAGCGCAACAACCGTCCAACACTAAACAAAAAGAAAAGGTGACAACCGTATGAAAAAATCCACACGCTTAACCTTTGGTGCAGTAGCATGCACTCTGTCGACTTTCTTGGTCCAATACGCAAGTGCTGAGGAGATTACCGGTTTCGTAGGAGCTGGGGTGATGTACTCGCCTGATTACGAAGGGAGTGATGACTATGAATTTTCACCCGTTGGTGCCGCGCGAGTCGAATACAGCCCTTATTACATAAAGACCAACGAATTGGGCCTCCATGTAAATGTGTCCCCTTTTGAAACCATTGAATTTGGTCTCAGTACCAACTTCCGCGATGGTAGGGATGATGGGGTTGAGGATGCAACGGTACTCCGGCTTGACGAAATTGATTCAGCATTTGAAGTCGGTGCATTCACCCGCTTAAAAACGTCTGGCGTCTTGCATCCAACTGATGAGCTTCACTTTGAGGTTGATATATTGTGGGATGTCACGGGCGTTCACGAGGGAATGGTTGTTCGTTTCGGACCTGGCTATGACTACTCCCCGACAGAGCGTCTAAGGCTCGGCGCTAAGTTGATGGCCGTCTGGGCTTCGGACGAGTTCAACGACACTTACTTCAGCATCAATCCAGATAACGCCACTCGGAGCGGGTTGTCCGAATATGAAGCTAGCGCGGGACTCAAGAATGTCTCCTTTGGAGTTTCAGCCAACTATATGTTTACGGATAATTGGGGTGTAATCGGGATCGTAGCCTATGAAAGGCTATTGGGAGATGCGGTAGATAGTCCGGTTGTCGAAGATCGCGGCGATGCGAACCAGTTCTTCCTCATTAGTGGTATTTCGTACCATTTTTAGTGCTGTACCCTTAATACGGACAAAACGTATCGGTAAAAATACTACAAAATCATCAACAAGCATGGTTGTGAGAAAACTAGCTGAAATTCTCTTACCCGGTGGGTTCTTCTTGCTCATCAGTCTCCTGACGGGCTTTGCGGAGAGTGAAGCGATTTCGAACGCCCTATCGGTTAAAATTATGGATGTCGAAAGGGAGGAATCCTATAAAGAGAAACGAATTTTTGTTGGTCAGGTCGAAGCACGACAATCCGCTGAAGTAGGCTTTGAGATCGAGGGAACGGTTGATGAGATCCTTGTGGATGAAGGCGACATTGTAGCGGAGGGCGATACCCTAGCGGTTCTCAATGCTGACCGTCTAGAGGCTCGGCGAAGAGAGGCCTCTGCGACCCTTCAAGAGGCCGAGACTCTCGTTACTCTTACAAATTCGACCTTGGTTCGCATCCAAGGAATCGAAGTTGGTGGCGTCTCTGCGCAAGAAGTGGATGAGGTCCGGCAAGAGCGTGACAGCGCGGTTGCCAGTGTAAACAGACAAAGAGCTGCTTTGGAACGGATCGAAGTTGACCTCGAGAAGACGAGATTGGCCTCGCCCTTTGACGCTATCGTGATTGAGCGAGTAGCGGATGAGGGGCGAGTTGCTTCAATAGGGGAACCTATTCTTCGGTTAAAGGAAAGAACCATGCCAGAGGTTCGTATTGGCTTGGCAAATGGTTTAGCTGACCGATTTGAGGTCGGAGAACGGGTAAGCCTTCGGACTAACGGGGGAAGAGTGATTTCCACGGTCAAGGCCATCCTTCCGGTGCGAGACGCGAGGGCCCGAACGGTTGATGTGATTCTAGAAGTGGATGGAGGAACGAAGGTTCGGCCGGGAGATCTGGTTGAAGTAACGATCGATGAAACACGTGAGGATGAGGGCTTCTGGGTTCCACTTTCCGCTCTTACAGAGACAGTCCGTGGTCTTTGGAGCGTTTATTCGGTAGATGAGGGAATAGCTGAGCGCAAGGTAGTGGATTTGATCTATCAGGATGAAAGCCGAGCGTTCGTCAGAGGAAACCTCCAGACTGGTGAATCAATCATTGTTGATGGTGTTCACCGAGTGGTTCCGGGGCAGTCTGTAAGACCGGCAAGATCACGGAATCCGGAAGAAACCCTTTTAGAAGAGTTGTAGGTCATGGAAACTGCAAAGTCGGAGAGACTCCCACACACAGCCCTGTTCCGAAATCGCTATCTTTTGGTCCTTATAGTGGTAGTGGTGCTTGTGGCTGGTTGGTCGGCTGTGAACACTCTACCCAGATTGGAAGATCCCCGGATCACGCAGCGGAATCCCACGATCCTGACTCTTTTCCCTGGTGCCTCCGCGGAGCGGGTTGAATCTCTCATCAGTAAGCCGATCGAGGACTCGTTGCGTGAGCTCTACGAAATCAAGACGATTGAGTCTACTTCCGGTGATGGAGTGTCCTTGGTTTCCGTTGAGTTGGAAGACTGGACGAATGGGAGAACGAATCAGCAGGTCTTTTCAAAGATTCGAGACCGGCTAGCCGACGTGGCATCCGACTTCCCATCTGGAGCGGGCATGCCAGACTTCGACGATCAACGTGGAGCTACGGCTTTTACGCTAGTGGTTGCTTTATCCGCACCTCGAGAAGACACAGTGCAGCTCGGGATTATCAGCCGTCTGGCGAAGGAGTTGGCCGACCGTCTTCGCAACATCGGAGGGACTGAAATTGTAGAGCTCTATGGGGATCCAAGAGAAGAAATAACAATCACAGTTTCAGAAAAGGATCTTGCCGCTCTCGATTTAAACAATCTCCAGTTGGCAAGCCTGGTTGAGGAGGCGGATTCCAAAAACTCCGCTGGTTCTTTGCGGTCATCAGATCGGAGTATCCTGATGGAGGTCGATGGAGAGTTCGAAACCTTGAGCCGTATTCGTAGCATTCCGGTGGGTGAGTCCGAAACGGGAGGAGTCCTCTATCTTGGAGACATAGCAAGGATCGAAAAGACCCTCCAAAGTCCGCCGGATGAAGTTGCCTTCACCAAGGCTGAAAATCGTAGCATATTGCTGGCAGCCAGAATGACGACAGATCGGCGAGTGGATCAGTGGACAGACACTGCACGTGACATTGTCGATGGGTTTGTCGATGAGTTTGGAGTATCAGTCGAAGTTGAAACGGTCTTCGAGCAGAACAGTTATACGAATGAACGTCTTGGCGGACTTTCGGTGAATCTAGCAATGGGTGTTCTGGTCGTTATGTTGGTGGTGTTGGTCGCCATGGGTTGGAAGCCATCCCTTATAGTGGGATTAGCCCTGCCACTCGCAATGGCGGGTGCTGTATTCTCGTTGAGTTTCTTTGGTGAACAAATTCATCAGATGACAGTCTTCGGGATGATCATAGCGATCGGTCTATTGATTGATAACGCGATCGTTGTCACCGATGAGGTTCGAAAAAACATCAAGGATCGTGGATTTGAATCGAAGGTAGCCCTTTCTAAAGCGGTTTGTCATTTAAAAGCTCCCCTGTTTGCCTCGACCTTTACCACTATCCTGGCGTTTATGCCGATATTCCTTTTGCCGGGAAACATCGGAGACTTTATCGGACCGATTGCCATTTCAGTGGTTATGGCTCTTGCCTGCTCTTTTGCTCTATCGCTTACCGTTATCGCTACTTTGGCAGCGATTTTTACGAAACCCGAATCCAAAGGTGGGAAAAGCTGGTGGCGCTCAGGTCTTCAGTCTCCTCTTGTTGTGGCCCGATACCGGAATCTGTTGGCTTTTAGCCTTCGAAGACCGGTTTGGTCGATTCTGATCGCTCTAATCCTACCGTTCGCAGGCTTTGTCTTGTCGGGATCTCTCCCGACGGTTTTCTTCCCCGATGCGGACCGTGACCATTTTGAGATACAGGTCTGGCTTCCTGAAGACTCGTCTGTTGAGCGAACAGAAGCCGTTGCCCGGGAAATCGATGAACGAGTTCAGGCGGCAGAGGGCGTTCTCCGGACCCACTGGCTCGTTGGAAACTCTACGCCTTCCGTCTACTACAACCAGATAATGAATCAGGATGGTACTGCTTCGTATGCTCATGGGATCGTATTTGCGGAAGATGCCGATGCTGCCGATCATCTGATTCCGAGATTACAAACTGTTTTCGATGAGAATTTTCCGGAAGCCCGCATCATCGTTCGTGCTTTCTCGCAAGGGCCGCCTGTTTCCGCGCCAGTCTCCTTTCGTCTCGTCGGTCCCGATGCGAAAACTCTTCGGGTGTTGGGGGAGCAGGTTCGACTGGCTATGGTGCAACATCACGATGTAAGCCACGCTTTTGCATCGATCGAGGGGGGCAAACCGAAGCTTTGGTTGGCAGCTGACGAGGACAAAGCTCGCCTGGCAGGCCTCACACTGAGTCAAGTGGCGTTACAATTTCAGTCTACTCTGGATGGTATCACGAGCGGGACTGTTTTGGAAGATTTGGAGAAT
Organism: Verrucomicrobiota bacterium; assembly: GCA_038744685.1. Lineage (NCBI taxonomy): Bacteria > Pseudomonadati > Verrucomicrobiota > Verrucomicrobiota bacterium. The sequence goes on along the minus strand of JBCDMB010000049.1, from coordinate 6,129 downwards.
CTTCCAGTCCGAGTTCGGGGAGCCGAAGAGATCCGCGGTGACTTTGCCCGAATAGCTTCTCTGAAGCTAAGTTCGCCAGAGGTTGATGGCTGGCTTCCAGTTACTGCCCTAGGTGAAATTGTATTGAGACCCTCGGTCTCGAACATCACTCGACGCAACGGACAACGGGTAAACCAGATCGACGGCTTCCTCGAGCCAAATGCTGCTGCTGTATCCGTTACCGCTGACATACAGAAGGTCTTGGCGGAGCCAGATGCACTCAATTTACCTCCGGGTTACGCTTTAGAACTCGGGGGTGATGCGGATGAGCAGGATCAAGCAGTTGGTTTATTGGTCACCTACCTACCAGTCTTGCTGATTCTAATGGTTGCAACGCTTATCTTAGTATTCAGAAGCGTTTCGATCGCACTACTGATCTTTGTGGTAGCAGGACTCTCCTCGGGACTTGGATTTTTAGCCCTATGGATTTCCGGCTATCCGATGGGTTTTAATCCGCTGCTTGGAACCGCAGGGCTAATGGGGGTTGCCATCAATGGGTCTATTGTCGTTCTCGCTGCGATCCGGGCCAACCCCAAGGCTGCTGGTGGAGATCTGGACCAAATTGCGGATGAAACAATCGGATGTTCCCGGCATATCTTGTCGACCAGTTTCACAACGGTAGCAGGATTTACTCCTCTTCTTTTGGGGGGAGGAGCGTTCTGGCCTCCCTTGGCCGTTGTCATCGCGGGGGGAGTGGCATTCTCGACTACGTTGTCACTGCTATTCACCCCAGCAGCTTACTCGTTGGGTTGTATGCTTGGACATCGGAAAACCAGACTAGTGAGAAGGCTGAGGGGGATCGGAACAGTATGAAGTATCTTCAACATGTGGTTTTGATCACAGGATTTTTCGTGTGTGGATGCTCGGTAAGCACGAGTATCAAACAACCAAAAGTAACTTACTCGGAGGTTTGGGCCTCTGAAGCTGAGTCGACGGATAGGGTGGTTCAAGAGTGGTGGAAACAGTTCAACGACCCCGTACTGGAGCGGTTGATTAGTCAGGCTTCCATGGCTAATTACGATCTTTTGATTGCTCAGTCACGGGTAAGGGAGGCTCGGGCAGCAAGAGGTATAGTAGCCGCTGACGCTTTGCCAGTGATTGGAGCATCGGGTTCTGCTCGTAGAATTAGCACTAGTGAATATACTCTTGATGGAAATGACGGCGTAACCGACACTGTCTTTGCCGCCGGGTTCGACGCATCATGGGAGATCGATCTATTTGGCGGAAACCGTTCCGAGCGTCGGGCAGCGGATGCCCTGATCGATGCGGCGGTAAACGACCGTCGTGATGTGATGGTGAGTGTCCTGGCCGAAGTCGCACGGAATTATATTGAACTTCGTGGAAGTCAAAAACGCCTTTTGATCATTCAGCGGAACGTTGATCTTCAGCGAAAGACACTCGATCTTGTCAAGAGTCGCGTCGACAGTGGGTTTTCGCGGGAGCTCGATCAAACTCGGGCGGAGGCTCAACTTCGGGAGACTCAGTCACAAGTGCCTCTAGTAAGGGCAGAGATTAGAGCGGCTGCCTTTCGATTGTCTATTCTTGCAGGCAGATCGCCTGAGAGCTTGTTCGAGAAATTGATGACGACGGAACCTCTCCCGGTTGAGCCCGATATCGTTCCGGTCGGTCTTCGGTCAGATCTTCTACAACGTAGACCTGATGTGCGCTCGGCGGAAGCGAATCTTGAGGCTGCATTGTCTGAAGTTGATGCTGCTAAAAAAGAGCTATATCCGAAATTCTTCCTGACTGGTTCCGCGGGATTCGAGTCTCTGACCTTTGGGGATCTCTTATCTTCGGCCGCTCAGACGTGGACACTTGGTTCTTTGGTTGAGTGGCCCATCTTCCGCTCGGGTGAAATCCGAGCGAGTATTCGTGTCGAGGAGGCACGTGCTAAAAAAGCGGTGTTGGAGTTCGAGCGAATCGTTCTGGAAGCCCTCGGCGAAGTAGAGAGCAGTTTGACCTTTTATGGGGAGGAGCTGCAAGCGCGCGACCGTCTGAAAGAATCTGTCGATGCAGCACGTCGTTCGGTAGCACTGGCTGACAACCTCTATGGAAGAGGCTTGAGCAGCTTCCTTGACGTCTTGGAGGCGGATGGGCGCTTGAGCGAGACCGAAGATGCTCTAGTGCAATCCGAGACGCGCACGCTAACCAGTCTTGTGGCCTTGTATAAATCCCTCGGAGGAGGCTGGGAATCATTCGAATAGGTTTCTGGATCGGCCATTCGATAGGTTCAAGATGAACCTTTTGTAATTCGCTGGTAACTACGAGTTAAAGTCGGGTTTGGTAAGCTGGGGCCAGTAACAACAAGTGATTGGCATAATTACCAGGAAAGGACGGAAAATACATGGGGAACAGATCTGTGAAAGCACCTTTCGGACGATTCGCTTCTGATGGCGGCTCCAAAGGAAATGGGCGAATCGAATACGATGAAAGCTCGAAACTAAACTCGATGAGAGTCTTCGTTGAGGAATGGATCAAGCGCCCAATGGAGGTCGCAGCGGTTGCGCCTTCGAGTATTCATTTGGCGCGAATAATGGCCGCGGAGATTTCGGGATCGACTGGACCCGTTTTGGAAATGGGCCCGGGAACGGGGGTATTCACGAAGCAGTTGCTGGCAAACGGTGTTAAGCCAGAGGATTTGCTTCTGGTCGAGAAGAACAAGAGGTTCGCAGAGCTACTGAAGCAACGTTTTCCAGGACTAAATGTCGTTCACGGAGATGCTGCAAGAGTCGATCCCCTGAGCCTTGGTGTGGGGAGACTTTTTGGTGCAACGGTTAGCGGAATGGGAGTTCTTTCGATGCAGTGGGAGGCCGTCAAAGGAATTCTCTCTAATTCCTTTAGTAACATGGAAGAGGGTAGTGCTTTCTTCCAATTTACCTATTTGTGGAGATGTCCGGTTCCCAAAGCTCTTTTGGATGAGCTGGGTCTGAAAGCGACTCGAATAGGACACACCGTGCGAAACTTCCCTCCAGCGCTGGTTTACAGGATAACCAGAAGGCCGTAGCCCGATGTTTGAGACTTTGGTGTCGTTCGGATTGCTGGGGGTCTTTGCGATCGCAACTCTGGAGCGTGTTTTGCCAGTAGTTCCGAGCTATGTCCTGTTCGCTTTGATCGGAGTGATGGCCGCGGAGCAGGGTGGTTTTGCTGCTAACCTGATGGTAGCGATTCTAGGAAGTTTCTTTGGGGGCACTCTCCTTTACAGTCTCGGTTATCTAGTACCTCCAGACAGGTCCACTTCCATTGCGATATGGGTGGGTCGTAGCATGGGGGGCAAGCCAGAGAGCATTCAGAAATGGCTCGGCCGGATAGAAAGGAAAGGTGCGACGCTTGTTGGGATAACCCAAATCGTCCCTACGATTCGACTCTTGAGTCCGTTTTTCGCGGGCTTCTTCCGCGCACGTTTCCTCTCTGTTTCGCTCGCTTTGGCTTTGGGAACTTCCGTCTGGGTTTCATTATTGGTTTCGGCTGCATGGATCGGAGCTTTGTATATGCCGGACAGCAACCCTTTGTCGATTACGCTGTGGGTGACTTTTGCCCTTCTTACCGTGGAGGTGCTGGCAGGAATTATCTGGTATCTCGCCCGAAAGGTCCTTGAATAAAAATCCGTAAAACACGGGCGGAAAGAGGAAGGTTTCTTTCGGCATTCTATTCGAAATTACGAACGAAAACCAGGCACAGTGGATATGCGCATTTTGGCAATAGAGGACGATAGTGCGACAAGCGAATACATCAAAAAGGGACTCGAGGAATCCGGTCACACCGTGGATCTTGCGTTGGATGGAAAAGACGGGATATTTTTGGCTACTTCCGAGAAGTATGATGCCATTGTCTTGGACAGGAACATGCCGTTTATCGATGGCATCACGATTCTGCAAACACTCCGTGCAAAAGGCGATAAAACGCCAGTCCTTATCCTTAGCACAATGGGTGCCGTCCAGGATCGGGTTGAAGGTCTCCGTCTAGGTGGTGATGACTACTTGGTAAAACCATTTTCCTTTGACGAACTGATCGCCCGATTAGAGGCCCTGGTCCGTCGATCAGTGAACCACACTGAGAGTATTACTTCGATATCGGTTCTGGACCTTGAGGTGGATCTTCTCAGCCGCCGAGTCATGCGAGCTGGACTAGAAATCGAGCTGAAACCCAGAGAATACAAACTACTGGAGTACATGCTGAAACTCAAAGGTCAGGTAGTCACCCGCACGATGATGCTCGAGAATATCTGGGATTATAACTTTGATCCGCTCACCAATGTCATTGATGTGCATATTAGCCGTTTGCGGAAAAAAATCGACGATGGTCACGAGAAGTCAGTAATCCACACCGTAAAGGGGGCTGGATATATCATTTATGAAGAAGACTAAGACCTACACGAGGAGTTCTAGTTTCTTCATCGCTCTGACATTCGGCTTTATTCTGCTACTGGTATTTTCTGTCCTCAGTTTCTTCCTCTATGTCGTCTCCACTTCTGATTTTATCGGAGAGGCGAAAAGCTCCATACAAAGGGATTCCCAGCATTTCCTTCGCTGGCATGACGGCGAGGGAATAGAGGGCGTGGTAGAAAAAATTGAAGAGCGTAAAGCTAGGCGAAGTGATCAGATCTATTTTTTAGAGGACGAGAACGGAACTAGGGTCGCAGGAATGCTGGAAGCATGGCCGGAAAATGTTGTGCAAAGTCCTCTGCAGGATGCAGACGGAAAGTTCTTCGATATGGTCGAATACGAAATTCAAGACGCGGAGATTGATGCGTCATGGATTAGACCTCCGCTGAAGAGCGGCGAGGTTTATCAGATTTTCACGCAATTGGTGGAATTTGATGACGGTCACAGGCTGTTGATCGGACGCAATCTCGGCGTTTCGGAGAGGCTTCGGGACCTGGTCGGAGAACTGTCCGGTTTTGCGTTAGTGGTTTTGGCGATCATCGTCGTCATTGGGTTCTGGATTAGTATGTATGTGGTCAATCGTGTGAACAAGATAGCAAACAACGCTCGTTATGTGACCGAAACCGGTGATTTGAGCACTCGGATTGAGACCTCTACAAGAGGCTGGGATGATCTCGGCTATCTGGCCGACACGATCAACACGATGATGGATAACATTGAGCTTTTGGTCGAAAATGTTAAGAGAGTCTCGGATAACATCGCCCATGACCTGCGCACACCTTTGACAAGGCTGCAAAACAGGATCGAAAGATTGTCCGAGTCAGAACCGATAGGGCCGGAGGAAAAACTCAAACTCAAGGCCGACTCCGAAGTCTTGTTATCCATGTTTGGTGCAATTCTGAGAATATCAGAAATCGAGTCCGGGAAGCATGTTTTTGAGAGGAAGGATTTTGACATTAAGCTTCTGATGGAAGACGTCGTCGAATTTTTCGAGCCTGTCGCTAACGAAAAGAGCATAGAAATACGGACTGACACCGAAAAGTGTGTATTCCCGATAGATCGTGACCTGATTTTTCAAGCAGCCCTCAATGTCTTAGAGAACGCGATTAAGTTCACTCCTGAGGGTGGTCGTATTGACGTGTCCGTTTCCTGTCAGCGTTCGGAATCCGTGGAAATTACAGTTTCGGATTCTGGGCTGGGCGTCTCTGATAAAGAAAAGGAAAAGATCTTTGATCGTTTTTACCGTTCTGATGAAAGCCGAACAACACCCGGCAATGGTCTTGGATTGAGTATGGTGAAAGCGATAATCGAATTCCATAGAGGCTCAATCGTCCTTGAAGACAATGATCCGGGTCTACGCTTTATAATGAGGATCCCCCGTTGATCGATTCATTCGAATGAGGCCAAAGTGATCTGGCATGGAGAAGTTAAGAAAGTGCTACGCATGAAAAGTGAGTGCTTCTGAATCAAAAAAGTAAAGAACCATCCAATTTGGAGAGGAGTCGGTTAGCCGACCAGGCTCCAAAGATACCGAGCACTTTCCTTGCCGAGTTGATCGAGCGGAGGAAAGCGGTAGAGGTCGCCGAAGACGTCTTCGACGAGGTAGCTTCCGTCCTCCAAGTTGCGCGGCCAAGAGTCCAGAGCCGTCTGAAAGACTCGGTCGCCAGACTCGGTCTTGACTTTCCAAGTGCGCAATTCGAAGTCCGGT
>JBCDMB010000048.1 GCA_038744685.1 Verrucomicrobiota bacterium | reverse complement strand
TGCCAGAGCATACGCCGAAGCACTTCCTTCTCCACCTCACCAAACAAACCCTCCCCATTCACCGTCCGGCTCATCACATGGTAGTAGCCCAACCCTCCCTCCACCAAACGCCTACGCCTTCGTTTCATGACGATGACTCAAAGCCAAACTATCAAGCCTGTCAAATAAAATAAACCTGGTTTATTTTGGTGTTTTACGTGGTTGAATTTGCGAGCTTGTCGTTTTGTTGACAGGCATTCCCAGTCATTTGATTATCTGGCCATGTTTGAGATTGAAGGGGTGGTTAAGGAACTTTTTGAAGACCAGACTTTTGGGAGCGGTTTTCGAAAACGGGAATTCGTCCTGACAACCGCGGGGAAATATCCGCAGGATATTAAATTTGAGTGTGTCCAGGATAAAATCGGCCAGCTTGAAGGCGTCAGCAAGGGTGATTCTCTCTCTGTGAAATTCGACATCCGTGGACGGGAATGGAAGGGGAACTATTACGTAAATCTAAACGCATGGCAGGTCACGTCCGGGGGAGGCTCTTCAGAGCCAGAATCAAACGATAGCGTTCCTCCGGTTTCCACGGCGGAAGATCCTGAAGACGACATCCCTTTTTAGTTCTCAGCCTACAACACCACCTCGGTCTGCTAAGGTCCAAACAATAATTCGAGCGATCGCCGTAGATCCTTTCCCGGGACAGCTCCACCGCCTCGGCGATCCAAAAGGTCGCGGCACAACTTGAAAGCGAGATCGGGATCATAATCAACCACCGCGATTTTCGAAGTTTGCTCCGCAAATGCGCTTTCTGGAGCCTCTCGCCACCTTAGAGGCAAGCCATAAGGGGAGAAGTCTATCTCCCACCCTCTTCTCTTGTTTCCTGCGGTCCGGGTTACCAAGCCTTGATTCCTCCTGATAAAGTCAGGCACACCCGGGTAATCGACTCGAACCGTCAAGGCCTTTGGTTGCCGCAACAGAAAATCCCGGGGACCGTCGATCTGCCCTCTTAACGCTAGCCGGTAAAATTTGAGCGGATCCCAACCAACAAGATTAATACCGCTCCAATCGCCGTGATGATTCTTTGATCCATACCCCTGTTGATCGTACCACCAACCAAACTCACTGTTTAATTGTAATCCGAGTTCGAAATGAAGATGAGCCCGGCTTTCCGGAATTGTGTAACCACCTGCCGTTGCACCCAATACGCCGACTACGGCTCCCTGTTCGATGTAAAGACCCGTTTTTATCTGAGGATCGACCGAACGTAGGTGGGAATAGAGTGTGTAAAAAGTGACGTCCTCGTATTCATGCTCCAAGACTACATAGATTCCGTAAGAAGAATTTCCAGCAACACGATTTACGTAGGCTATTCGCCCAGGGACAGCAGCAAAGACTGGATCCATAGACCTCCCTGCACGATCCCGCTCGATTGATTTTAGGTCGATACCTTCATGAAACCGATGCCCACCGTTCCGCGTGCAACCGTAGAGGCCTGATTCGATCCGTCCTGATCTCGTCGGTTGAATGTAATCCTCATAAGGTTTCCCCTCCAGAAAAGCTCGATTAGGAGTCGGCCAAACCAGGGGAAGACGATCCGCACAAACGGTCCCAACAATTGCGATAAAACAACCTAGAACTCTGAGACGCATAACACCCAGCTTCAGTGCACCATTGAGCCCGTTGTCTCTTGTAATTCTATCGGTTGTTGCGACGGAATTCGACCAAGGTCCGGTTCATTTCCTGGACCAATTCCCCGAGCTGTTCATCAGGCACCTCAAGAAAGGTGTAAAGGATGCCGTCGTCGATCATCCCATCAATCATACGCGCGCCAATGGGGACTTCGTTATCGAAGAAAACATAACGATAGCCCAGGTTGTCGCCAGAAGATCGAATGAGCTCACGAGACGCAGACGGCGTCAACAAGTACCGCACAGCAACACCACGCTCAACCCGCACCATTTCTATCCGAATAATATCCAAAGGTCCGAAAACCGGATTCCCAAAAATCCGAACTTTCGTCTCACTAACGGGGAGCGTCACGAACGGGTGCTCGGAACCCGGGACAGAACCAGCTGCCTCGAGATAAATCGTCGGGATATGAGGATCCTCTATGGTCATGGATCGACATCCCCAGAACGCGAAACTGACCAAGCCTGCAAGAACTACAATCGATAGATTTCTATTCATGGTGTTCGAATCACCCCTATTGGGCAGTGCCCCAATAGAAAAGGCAAGGACTCATCGACTTACGAGTCAAGGGATTCAACCCTCTTTTCGTTGGCACCGTTTCCGTTCCCACTCGCCCTACAGTCATTACCTTAGGATCACATCCAGATTACCTTTCAATTTTCGAAGAAGATTGCCCTCCATTATAACTGGTTTGACCTCGTATCTTCGATTCCGTTTCGGATGACGATAAACCTGGACGCCATCTGCCTCTGGACGTCCGACCGGGCGAAGAACACGTTTTCGTTCAAGGTGGAGGGCCAGCAAAAACCTGAGAGCAGCTTTCGTCTCATGTTCTTCATCTTGGGAATCAGGCTGTAAGCCAGACATCATCTGATCAAACAACTCATCAGCAGATTCCACCGCTGCACGCGCCGTCTCACGCTCACTTTGGTTGGAACGAAAAAGTCGAAGCCATTGAGCAATTGGGCGGTAATCCTTAAGAGAAACCTCCTCTTCAGGGTTAAAATCTAAACGAACCAATCCATCTTCGGAATGGCATAGGACAGACCGAACCGTCTGCCCCTCAAGAAAAGGCTCTTCTGACGTTGTTGATTTTCGAGAACCCTGCTGGAGATGCCATTCGTGCATGGGGGATCATCCAATTCTCGAAAGACTTCCATGACGAGGGAAAAGAAGGTTTTGAGGTGACGCCGCTCTCTTTTAGCCCATAAAAACTCTCCATGGCTGAAAGGATTATCGCTATCGGAGATGTGCATGGTTGCGCATCCGAGCTGGAAGATCTCCTCGAAAAACTATCTCCCAAGCGTAGCGATCATGTCTTGTTTTTGGGGGATTTGGTGAATCGTGGTCCAGAGAGCCATCGCACAGTCCAGATCGTCAGACGGAACCGTTTTGATAGCCTAATGGGTAACCACGAACACCGACTTTTAAAATACAGGCAGCACAGAGACCCCTCTATCCTGAAATCCTACGATTACGAAACCCTCCAACAACTGACTCTCGACGACTGGAACTTTCTATCGGAGATGCGTGCCTTCTACGAGACGAATGACTCCGATTTTGTGTGTGTTCATGGCGGGTTCATTCCTGGGAGACCTTGGCGAACACAATCGCTCTCGACAGTCTGCACCACGAAATGGATCTCTCCTAAGAGAATACCCCCACCAAAGAGAATGGGAGATCATTCGATCCACTGGTCGGAATTATGGGAGGGGCCGGCGACAGTCATCTATGGGCATACGCCAAACCCAGAACTTCGCTATGCGGCCCACACCCTCTGTATCGACACTGCCTGCGTATATGGCGGATACCTTAGCGCCTGCATTCTTCCCGAAATGGAAATCGTTCAGGTGAAGGCCCGCCGCGCCTACATCTAGAGGCGACGTTAGGCGACCCGTTCCACCACCAAGTCTGGAGTGTTGGGACGCTTTGGCGCAAGGCGGTAGGCTCCCTTGAGAAACTCCAAAGCAGCCTCTGAGTTCCCTTCATCGTTGTAGTGAATCATCATCAAAGGCTCCCCTTGTTTCATCTGGGTGCCCACTTTTTTGATTTCCGATATCCCGACCGCCGGATCGAGTGTGCCATTTTTCTTCTGCGCCAGCATCCTGACACCGCGGGCGATCATACCAGCGTTGATCGTATGGACATAACCTCTCTTCGGAGAAGGAAGCTTCTTGCAATGCTTTGCCTTCGGAAGCTTTTCAGGATCCTCGATCATTTTGATGTCACCGCCTTGAGCCCCAACCATTTCCTTGAATTTCTCCAAAGCAGAACCATCTTTCAGGTGCCGCTGAACCGTTTGCTTCGCCGAAAGGGTGGAACCCGCTACGCCCGAAAGGCGAACCACTTCCATCCCGAGCTTGAGAACCATTTCCTTCAGATCCTCCGGCCCCTCTCCTTTCAACAATTCGATGGCCTCCTTGATTTCAAGGGACGTTCCTACAGAATCGCCCAACGGCTGATTCATGTCCGTCACGAGTGCAACACAGCGGCGCTTCATCGAGCGGCCTACTCTGGTAATGGAACGGGCAAGTTGTTTCGCTTGCTCCAAATCCTGAATAAAGGATCCGTTCCCCCACTTCACATCGACCACCAGACTTTCCGCACCAGCGGCCAACTTCCGACTGAGAACACTTGCCGTGATCAATGGAAGACTCGGTATGCTACCACATTTCTGTCTCAGGGCATAAAGCGTCGCATCCGTCGGGGCGATCTCATCGTTCTGCTCGATGATAGCACATCCAGTCTTGTTCAACTGAGTGACAAAGTCGTCCAAAGGCATCGACTTTTTAAAACCTTTAATCGCCGACAATTTCTGTAAAGTGCTGATTTCCAACTCTTCATCTACGCCGTTTATTGTTGGCATGACCACACCGCAGGCCGCCGCAAGGGGCGCTAGAACAATGCTTGTTTTATCGCCGACACCACCCGTCGAGAACTTGTCAATTTTGGGCCTACTGAGCTTCGTCAGGTCGATCATTTCGCCCGAGAGCATCATCTCCTCGGCAAAAGTGGCTGTTTCGAGAGCAGACATTCCCTGAAAGAAAACAGCCATTAACAGAGCCGCCAATTGAGAGTCTGGGATCTCCCGATCCAAAACCGAATCAACAATGTAGCGGATTTCTTCTTCGGAAAATTCGCTCCCGTCGCGCTTTTTCTCGATTAGAGCCGAATAACTTGGCTTAACAAACTTTCGAGGCGAAACGATTTTCTTTCTCATTAATCAATTTTAATAACAACCTTGCCGGACCCCTTTTGCATCCGTAAAGCCTGACAGCTTAGCATATTACGAATATTCATGTCCAGCACCAATTTATGAAAACACCCTTTGATCTGCAGCACTCTCTCAGAGAATGGATTTCGGGAGTCGCCAAGAATCTCTCCGAGTTTCCTTCTAATTTCGATCCTCTGGTCCGTCCCGCAGATCCACGTTTTGGAGATTTTCAAGCCAATGGCGTTCTGCCCCTTGCCAAGCAACTTAGGAAAAATCCTCGAGAGCTCGCCACCGCATTGCTCGAGGAATTGACTCGTGATCCAAGATTCGGTCCAGCCCTCGTACAACTTTCCATTGCTGGCCCCGGATTTATCAACATTAGGCTCACTCCTTGTTTCCTGACGGATTGGTGCGGAAACTTTGACAACGAAGAACTCCTTTCCCGAGGACTGCAGCACTACTACGCAGGAAGAACTGTCGTTGTAGACTTCAGCAGTCCAAACACCGCCAAGCAAATGCACGTCGGCCACATTCGGTCGACCGTTATCGGGGAATCCATCTCGAGACTACTCGAGTTTTGCGGAGCAAAGGTAATCCGCGACAATCATATAGGTGATTGGGGGACCCAGTTTGGAATCCTCCTGCTCGCCGTTGAGGAGTTAGGATTCGACTTCGAAGAGAGTCCTGAGACGGCACTCTCTCTGCTGGAAGAACTCTACCGCAAAGGCAACCAACTCGTCGAAGAAGACCCTCAGAAAAGAGAACAGGCGCGCAATGAGCTCGTTCTTCTTCAGCGCGGCGACGAGCACCGGATGATGCTCTGGGAAAGGATAAACGAGATTAGTAAGCAGGCTTTCACTGCTCTTTATGAACAGATGGGAATCTCATTCGATCTCACTCTGGGAGAAAGCTATTACCGCGATAAGGTGGAGAAAGTTTGCGAATCTCTCGAAAGCGCAGGACTTGCCGAGATCAGCGAAGGCGCTTTTGTGGTCTTTCATCCCGAACACCCAAGATTTAAGGACCAGCCCTTTATTGTGCGAAAATCGGATGGAGCAAGCAATTATGCGACTACAGACCTCGCGACCGTTGAGTATCGATCCGAAGAGCTGAATGCGGACGAAATCGTGTATGTAACGGACAGTCGGCAACGAGACCATTTCGAGCAACTGTTCCTGACTGTCGATAAATGGTATTCATCCATCGGCAGAAGAATGCCCAGACTAACGCATGTATGGTTCGGCACGATCCTTGGAGAAGGAGGTAAAGCGATCAAAACGAGGAGTGGTGGTTCTGTAAAACTACAGGAGCTTCTCGATGAAGGTGTTGAGCGGGCACGCGCCATTGTGGAAGAAAAGAATCCCGATCTTGCCGTGGAAGAAAAAGAAACCATCGCGGAGACTGTTGGCATCGGAGCTATCTTCTACGCTGATCTTATGCAAAATCGAACCCAGGATTATCAATTCTCCTGGGACAAAATGCTGAGCTTTGAAGGAAACACTGCGCCCTACCTGCTCTACGCCGTCGCGAGGATTTACGCTATTTTCAGAAAAGCCGGCATTCCCCCAGAGGCCATGAAAGGCGAGGTCGAACAACTTTCAACGGAAGAGGAAATCCTTCTGGCGCGGAAGATGGTTCTATTCCCCATTGCGATTAGTCAGGCGATTCAAGATTTTCGCCCACACTTCTTGTGTGCCTACCTCTTCGAGCTCGCAAACGCTTTCAGTGCCTTTTACAGCGCAAACCGAGTCATGACGGATGATCCTAAAGAAAGGGAACGCCGCCTGATGCTTTGTGCAAGAACCCTTCTTTTCCTTGAGACGGGTCTGGAACTTCTTGGTATAAAGACGCTTCAAAAGATGTAAGGCCGGACAACCCGGATCCACAGCGAATGGTTTTTGTTCATCACTGCTTGAATGATCCTCCATTTCCTCGCGCTAGACACGGTTTTCGCAGTTGTCCTCTGGGCAATTTTAGGCGGCCTCACATTTGGTGTTTTCCTTGAGGCGGGTCCTCTACTGTGGACAGGTTCAGCGGTCTGGTTGGTCTACTGCGCCGACCGCTGGTTCGACTCATTGCCGCAAAGCCGGGAAACTCACCTTGGAGGCAGGCATCATTTCATGGTCCGTAACCGAGTAGGTGTAGCCACCTGTTGGGTGCTTGTCTGGCTAGTCTCTCTTGGTAGTGCTCTCGTTTATCTGCCAGCGAGAGCCCTACTGGTCGGAGGTGTTTTCACGGTCATTGCGCTAGTCTACCTAATACTGACTCAGACTCCGTCAAAGCGGGCCGTAGACTCCCTGCCTCCCGCCCTGATGAGTCTTATCGTCGGAACCGTTGTGGCGAGTGCCAGTCTTCTATTTCCGTTCCTTCTTTCGGGCGCCACAATATCTGAAACAGCACCAGTTTGGAGTCTCTTCGTAGGTGCGTTTTGGGTTCAGGCCTTCGTTACCCGTCTCTGGGAAAGCCCGGGAAAAAACTCAATTGTTTTCCCTGTGACGGTAGGTCTTCTCCTTTCGGCAATCGCACTCTATTGGAACATGAACGCTGTCGCGCTAGGCCTGCTCAGCCTCTTCCTTGCTCTCGCCATTTTCAACAAAGCTGGCCCGAATGAAAAAGTCTGCTGGGCTGACTGGATCCTCGGAGGGTCAGCAGGATTCGGAATTCTCGCTCACTTTATCCTCCACAATTGAGAACGGCCCTTCATTCTCACCCTCATGGTTGGAGCGAAGAAGGCCCCCTTTCGAATCAGCACGCTCATTTTTCTTCGAGACGAGAAAGAACGTTTTCTCATGCTCTTAAGAAACCGTTCTCCAAACCAGGGTAGATGGAGTCCAATCGGCGGAAAATTAGAGATGGGTTTTGGTGAATCGCCCTTTGAATGCGCGCGAAGGGAAACTATGGAGGAAGTGGGAGTTCAATTATCCGATGAGGATCTTCATCTCTTCGCCTATGTTTCAGAGAAGAACTTCGAAGGGGAGAAGCACTGGCTCATGTTTCTCTTTCACTGCCGCAAGAGACTGACTGAGCTTCCGCCTCCGATTGATGAAGGTTCCTTTGGGTTCTTTTCGAGAGAAGAGATCAACGATCTTCCCATACCCGATACAGACGATCGCCTTGTCTGGAGCCTGTTTGACCAATTTCACGAAGGATTTGCCGGCGTGCGTGCAGACTGTTCGAATCCCAAGTCGATGAATGCCATTCTGGAAACCCGAGTGAGCGAGCTCGTGCGGCCGTTTTTGCCGCGACCGTCCTAGGACGTCGCTCCACTTATGATCAAGGATGGAAGGAATTCAGGATAATGGACCGAAACACGTTTCCTCTGAGGATGCATGGATCGTCCTGAATGGTATTCCCCACTTGGGACCGATAACCCTACGCAGGCTTTTCGACCGGTTCGGGCCGGACCCAGCAAGAATTCTTCAGGCAAAGAGCACTGAGTTGAAAACCGTCGAAGGGGTCGGCGGAAAGATCGCTGAATCGATCGTTCGTTGGCCCAATCACTTCGACTTGGAGAGGGAGAAGCGGCAGCTAGAAAAACACCAGGCTGAGTTCATTCGCCAATCCGACACCGCCTACCCGAAGATCCTCGAAGAAATCTACGATCCCCCAATCGGTTTATACGCCTTGGGCTCGCTCCGCTCATTCTCGCCGGCGATCGCCATCATAGGCTCCCGTAGAACGACGCTCTATGGAATTCGGACGGCCAAAGCCTTTGCCGGTAGCCTCGCTCGGCGAGGAATTTGTATCGTAAGCGGACTGGCTAGTGGTATCGACGCCGCTGCTCATGAAGGAGCACTCGAGGTTGGTGGAGAAACGGTGGCTGTTCTCGGAAATGGAGCTGACATCGTCTATCCGACAGAGAATATCCATCTGTTCCAATCGATCAAAGAACGCGGGTGTATCCTTACCGAGTTTCCTTTTGGTTATCGGGCTAATCGCCAGTCCTTTCCAATGAGGAACCGGATTGTTGCTGGGATGAGTATCGGAATATTGGTGGTGGAAACAGATATTTCCGGTGGAAGCCTGATCACCGCAAGGTTTGCCGGTGATCAAGGAAGGCAGGTCTTTGCGATCCCGGGACGGATTGATCAGTCGACCAGCGCCGGATGTCACCAACTGATACGGGATGGAGCCACTCTAGTCACATCAGCAGAAGAAATAATCGAGCAACTCCGGCTAGATGAACTGCCAATGCCCACCACTTTGGAGATTCCCGACGATGGCGATCCCAAATTGAAGACATCATCCACGCCGGAAGAGACCCTGATCGAAAATTGCCTAGCTGATGGCGAAATTCTACACCCGGATCAAATCGCAACCTCAACAGGCCTCGAAACGGCTACCGTGAACGCTACTCTAATGCTCCTTGAGCTACGCAAAGTCGTTCGCAAGAGAGCCGACGGCCGTTTTGAAAAGAGGTAACCCAAACTGATCTTAACCCGGCGGCCAGCTCATTTGGCGACCACCCAACAGGTGGACGTGGAGGTGCGGCACGCTCTCACCGCCATGTTTGCCGTGGTTGATCACCACCCGAAATCCGTCTGCCAGTTCCATCTCCCTCCCCATTTTTCCGGCAACCAGCAAAAGGTGACCCAAAAGAGCCTGATCGGCTTCCGACGCCTCACCCACTCTCGGAATGACCTGACGAGGGATGACCAAAAGGTGGGTAGGTGCTTGAGGGTCGATGTCCCGCAAAACTACACATTCGTCGTCCTCATAGAGAAAATCTCCGGGGATTTCACCCTGAATAATTTTCTGGAAAAGCGTCTTCTCACTCATGGCCAAGCTCAGTCGCCGTCAAGGGCCTAGGAAACCAAGAGCGTTACCGGTGATCCCTTTGAACGTGCCCAGAGACTTGCCCGTTCCTCCAGAATCTCTATCTGCTCCCGTCGCTCCCGTTCTGCCCTTTGAGACCATCGCTTCGCCGCAGGCCGAACCGAATCCTTCAACCCTGTAACGACCAAAACTCCAGGCTGCCCCTCTTTCAGTTGTTCCAAGACCCGGTCGAGAGCCGCGCCCAACCAGAGAAAACCACCGGAAAACGAAGATGCATCCAGAACTTTCAACAAGACCTTCGCGTCCTTGTTTTGATACCACTGAATCAGTTTCTCAATAACGCCCGCGGAGGGCTCTACGCTGCCATCCTTTTCTCGCCAAGCAAACCGGATAGCCTCGTCTACTTGCTCTGCGACCCCCATCGATTTCGGGAAAATCGATCCTAGAAGGCCATTCGCAGTCCGTATTTCGGACAAACGCCTGCGTTTCATCCGAAGCGCATGCTTCTCCCGATTCATCGATTGAAAACTGAAATCTCTTGTTCCAACTCCGCGATATCACGGATGTCTTTGTAAGCGATCGCAAAGCGCACATAAGCGATCTGGTCGATCAGCTTCAGTCGGTTCATGATTTCTTCCCCAATGGCTTTAGTCGGGATTTCATCGAAAAACTCCTTCTGAAGGGTATCCACGATATCTGCGATCATCATCTCAACCCTCTCCATCTCGACCGGGCGACCCTCGATCGCCTTGCGAATCCCTTTCATCACCTTGTTCCGATCAAAGTCTTCCCGACTCTGATCCATTTTGATGACCCTTAGATTCTCGCGCAGCACTTCCTCGGTCGTAGTAAAACGAAACCCGCAGGAAATACACTCCCGCCGCCGCCGAATCGACGTTTCCGTTTTTCCGACTCTCGAATCTACAACCTTAGTCTCGGTTGAACTGCACTTTGGACATCTCATAACCCGCCTTACCG
Organism: Verrucomicrobiota bacterium; assembly: GCA_038744685.1. Taxonomy (NCBI): domain Bacteria; kingdom Pseudomonadati; phylum Verrucomicrobiota; species Verrucomicrobiota bacterium. The sequence goes on along the minus strand of JBCDMB010000048.1, from coordinate 2,457 downwards.
TTGGATTGAGACATAATGTTCCACTCGAAATTAGCAAGTAGAAAGGTCCTTCCTCAATCTATGAAGAACGACATCATGCAGACCCTACAGCCAGCAATGAACCTTGAGGGCGCACAACGGTTCGACCCGTCTCAGTCCGAATAAGGCACTCCACTTTTGCCGAGGACTCGGCCAATAACACTTTATGTCAAAACCTGCCCCTTCCGAAGGAACTTGAGACTGCCAGGAAGGATACAGGCGGGATTGGACTTAAAGATTTTGGACGACAGCGGAGGCCGCCCAAGATAAAAGGGGTTGCCCGGGCGGGGCACAGGCGGGTGCGGGAGGCTGTCTACACGAGCCTGGAGTTGAGGCTCTGGATCGGGTCGGAATCAAGCAGAGGATTTCCTGCGGATTGCTGGGTAAATGGTTCATTCGAATCGATAAATTCGGTTGTTACGGGTTTTCTCTGTATCCTCGGTCATGATTATCTGACCGTCTTCCCCTGCTACAATGAGACCCCAACTATCTCCAATTCCACCGCCGCTGAGGACGATTTTTACGTATCCATCATCTACGAAGACATATTGGGGATCTAGATCAGAAACTGATTTTGGCCATGAATTCCTTGGAAGGTCGAAGCCTTTGGGATAGGACCGCAAAAGGATTTCGCAATCATGGACGAGATCCTCGGGATTGCTTATTCGTGGCCAAGGGATAGCCACTGACCTGTAGATCGAATACGAGGTGAGAATGAAAACGATGATGAGTAACGCGAAAACGAAGAGGCCTAACTTCTCCTTTGGTTTAGAGAGTAACTTCATTCGCAATCTCGATAATCAATATTTGAATCGGAATGTCGTTGCCCCACGCAGCTCGAACAGCAATTGCGGACGCGTTCGCTTCTAGTGTTGCATCAGTGATTCCATGGCGGGCATGCATATCGATTTCATGGTCAAGTTCTTCAATAAGTCCTTCGACAGCCTCGATAAATTCATCGCTATATTTTCCGCTATTCGCTGAAGCGTCATTCTTAATGCTCTCAAGTTTTTGCTTCGCTGATGGAAGCTTCCCCTTGAAGATCGCATCATGGAAACTAGAGGCAGTGATCGCAGGGGCGTAATCAGGATTCTGATCTATTAGATCCTCAAGATACTGGTCCAATTGCACCATCTGATTGTTGTTCCAAAGGGATTCAACTTGGGAATAAATCTCCGAAGAGCTAGGGCTCTGAGCAAGCCCTGTGACCACTCCAAAGATTAGGAAAACGATAATTTCGGAGAATAGCTTCATTGATTGCCTTACTAGTTTGCGGTTGTTGGAAGGTCTGGATCAGGCCTATTCATTGTAGATTTCGAAGGATCCATCGGATAGGGAGAAGGCCATAATTTCTCTTCGATTAGATCTTCATCGCTTTGCATCAATCGCAAAACAAGTTCCCGGATTGGATCGTCAATTGCAATGTCTGGATGACGATACAACTGACTCCCGAGGTAAATGGCGATACCCGCAGAAGATGAATCTAGTCCTTTCCCTCTTAGAATCGAGTTCACGTGCCCTCCTGCAACAAGATGAAAATGAGAATATCCCCAGTGATTACCAAATAGTGACCACAGAGCCAAATTAATCTTACTTCCGTGGATCACGTACCCATTGACTGTCACATATCCGTATTCTCCTCCTCTACGGATTGTGGATTGGTATCTTCGACAAGGTGACCGTTCTTCGGAGTCTACGGGATCAAGAGTATAGTCGAAGAAAGATCCAGAGATTAAGGACCATGTTTTGAATACTTGATAGCGCGTAACAAAAGGAACCATGCTATAGTTTGCATCCTCCGTAGCTCGCAAATGAGACCTTGCCCACGGTCCAATAGATGCTGCTTCCGCTTGAAACCACTCAGTTATATCGGCTCCAGCCAATGGAAGCAAAAGTGATGTTCTGATCTTCTGGCCCCCAACGTCCACGTCGAATTGATAAAGACCTCCGGTCTTCGGATTGGCGTACGTGGCCTTTGACATGTTGGCATCTTCAAGAGAGCCAGAATCAGGTCCTCTGACCTTCTCCCATTGGAACGAACCTGGAAGACCTGAGGTTACGGCCCTTAGCGTTACATCAAAATTCTCGACGTCGTAGTCCTGATCTATGACGTCTTCGTAAAAGACAACGAGTGCTGGATCTTTTCGCTGTCGATCACATGGGTCTATATCATCACTCGCAATTTCACCGAAGATTTGAGGATTTCGAAGAATGACGGGATCGATTCTAACATCCTCCTCGCCAAAGTAATCTCCACTGGCTGCCTTATCTGAGTCTAACTCCACCTTGAGGAGACTGAGGTACCACGAGCCATAAGTTCCTCCGCTACCCGAATTTTGTTCGGAGATGATCTGGTAGGGTAAATCAACTGGCTGGCCGTTTCTCAAAAACTCCTCCCCCGTCCAACTGAGGATGCTTTCTGAGATGTCAGGCGGATTC
>JBCDMB010000047.1 GCA_038744685.1 Verrucomicrobiota bacterium | reverse complement strand
GCGTATCGAGATACGACCCAAGGCCTGTAACGCTGCGAACTTCGATCCACGCCGCATCTCTGCGAGACGGGCGCAGGAGCCGATGGAGCAGCGTTGCCCCGCGCGGCACGGGTCTCGACCCGCCTCCGCGCAGGCCGCCTTACTCCATCGACTCCTGCATCCCGCCAAAACGCCAGAATTATTTAGAAGTGGTATTAGAGCGGAACCTCTTTTCGTTGCCGGCCCTCGAAGTAGTGCAGTTTGTCGAAGCCTTTCTCTTTGAGCATATACCTTACTTCATCGAAGTGCTGCCCGACTTGTTCCGGGGTATGCGCATCTGAGCCCATGGTAAGCCTGACGTTTCGCTCTACCGCCCAGTCTAGGATCACCGGTGCGGGATGCACTTCAAAGACTCCTTTGATCAAACCACTGGTATTTACCTCCATACAGTGGTCGTGCTTTTGTAGGGTTTCGAGAACTTCGACGATTTCGTCTTTATACGCCACCGGATCAAATGGGCTGACGGTTCCGTAAATACGGATCACGTCCGGGTGCGAAATGGAGTCATAAAGTCCAGACTCAATTCCCTCGATCAAGTGCCTAAAGTAAGCACGGATGATCTGAGGATCTGTCCGCAATCCCTGACGGTCCAGCCAGAATCGGTATCCCGGAAGCTGGTGATGGACTGAACCCAAAACAAAATCAAAAGGCTCCTTCCGAATCGTCTCTCGTACCGACTGCATAGCCGCCTCATCAGGAAAAATCTCCGCTTCGATTCCCGTCAACACCTTTACCCCGAGTTCCTCACCGAGCATGCGGGCACGATTGATCGCCCGGTGATAGTCAGGAAGATCTTCCGGCTCCATCCGAATCCGCGGACCACCGAACTCGTGGTCGGGTTTCAACGGAATGTGACAAGTAAAAGTGATTAGCTCAATGCCCTCTTCCGCAGCAACCTCAACAAAATCTTCCGGCTCACCCAACGCATGGCCGCAGAACGGCGTGTGCATGTGAATATCAATCTTCATGCCGCACAGAGGGTGATTTAGGCAATGTTTAGGTATAATCCCTGTGGATAAACGACGCTCAGCGATCTTCAGTAAAAAAGGCGGCTCCATCCGCGAAGCCGCCTTCCACTAAAGGTCTTTGCCGACGACTACTCAGTCCCTCCCGGAGAGACAATGTCCTCGATCTCCGCGTCAAAAACCAGCATGGCACCCGGAGGGATCGGGCTTTGCGGAGGTGGGTTGTCCCCATAGCCAAGCTCCGCGGGGATGTAGATTTTTACTTTTCCGCCTTTGCCAATCTTGGAGAGTCCCCCTGAGAAACCGGGAATCACACCACCCATAGGAAAGGTCGCTGGCTCACCCCGGTCGTAAGAGCTGTCAAAAACGGTCCCGTCGACGAGAGAGCCTTTGTAGTTTACGATTACTTCGTCGTCCATCGCAGGCTTTGAGTCCTCACCGGGTTCGATTACTTCGTAGAAGAAACCAGTCTCATCCTCAATCACATCGGCGTTGTTCTTCAGGTCTTCAACAAAAGCGGCTGTTGCTGCTTTGTTTTCCTCGGCTAAAGCAGCTTGTGCCGCTTCGGCCCTCCCCTGCAGAAATTCCTGTAACCGAGGTAGCTGCCCCTGAATGGCACTCACATCACCACCGGCGAGTCCTTCCTTCATCCCTTCCAAAAACTCCTGTTTCTCTTCGTCGGAAAAACCAAGCTGGTCTAAACCGACCTGCTGAGAGACCATAATCCCAAAAAGCTTCGGTGCAGCCATGTCCGCATAGTTCGTTTCTTCCTCGGCAAAGGCTGTGAGTGAAAGTGCTACGGAAGTGCCCAGACCAAGGAGCACGCGAGCGGGGTAAAGAGATTTTTGTACAATTTGCATCCCGGCAAACCAAGCAGTCGTCGCCCGGAAAGGCAAGCACTAGAGCTAAAGCAACTAAAACAGGCTGGCCAAGACCTCGGGAGAGATCTCCGTCATTGACGAAACGATTAGATCCGCCTCGCTAAGCTTCTCTCTCGAGTGGCTACTCAAGACGCCGACCGATTTCATTCCGCCAGCGCGTGCCGCCTGAAGCCCGTGATGGCTATCTTCAATCACCACGCACATCTCCGGAGCCGTTCTCGCACGGTCAGCTGCATTGAGAAACACCTCCGGATGAGGTTTTCCGTGTTCTACATCAGCTGCAGCAACGACATCATCAAAGAAGCCCTCCAACTTCATGACCTCCAAGGCTGTTTCGATATTCTCGCGTGCCGAGGAAGTTCCCACGACACGAGGAATTCCTGCTTCTTTCAGTGCAGAAACCAGAGGCACTACTCCATCCAGAGGCGAAATGCCTTTGTCCTTTAAGAGGTCACGATAGAGCGATTCCTTGCGAAGACTGAGCGATTCAATCTCCTGCGGGTCTTGAGCCCATCCAAGAAGGTTGGGGATGATCGTCTTGTTCTGCTGCCCAAAGCTCTCCCAAAACTGCTCATTTGAAATCGAGTTTCCTGTCTCCTTTGCCAACAGCTCCCAAGACAGTTGATGATGTCGCGATGAATCAATAACGACACCGTCCCAATCGAACAGCACCGCGAAAGCCGGAAGACTGGCCATCTGCAAATGAACGCGGTTCTTACCAATCCGAACCACCGCTTAGAGCGGTTTCCGGATCTACCTCCTGCGAGTAGTCAATCCCTTCGACCCCAAAACCGAACAGCTTCAAGAAGTCTGCTTGGTAGCCGTCGTAGTCAGAAAGCTGCCGAAGATTTTCTGTTCCGATCGTCGGCCAAACCTTCGCAACGGCGGATTGAATTTTCTCCTCCATCTCAAGATCGTCTACATGAATTCGACCGTCAGTGCTGAGTTTCACTCCTTCCGCATGGTAAAGATGCTCCCGAAAAAGCCTCGCGATCTGCTCGATGCAGCCTTCGTGAGAGCCCTCTGCCTTCATAATCTTGAAAAGGATAGAGATATACAACGGAACGACCGGTATCGCGGAGCTGGCTTGAGTCACCACCGCCTTATTGACAGCGACATAAGCACTGCCACTCGTCGATGCAGTGATGGCTGCCGCTGCCCGGTCAAGGTCCTCCTTTGCCTTCCCGATGGTCCCGTTCTTGTAGATTGGCCACGTGAGTTCCGGACCCACGTAGGAATAAGCCAAGGTTTTAAAGTTCTCCGAGAGCAGCCCATTCTCGGCGAGGATCTCGATCCAGCGCTCCCAGTCTTCGCCACCCATCACTTTGATCGTCGACTCAATATCCGAACCTTCCGCAGGGGCGATTGATACCTCATGGACGAGGTCTTTATCGGTATCGACGGTCTTGCTGGAAAAGCCCTGACCGATCGGCTTCAGACACGATTTGTACGTCTCTCCATTTCGGGGATCGGTCCGTCGGGGTGAAGCAAGACTGTAAATCACCAGATCCACCGGTCCCATCTCGTCCTTCAACCGTTTCACTGCCTTCTCCTTCAATTCATCGGAAAAGGCATCACCGTTGAGGCTTCCCGCGTAGAGACCCGCTTTCTTTGCCTCCTCCTCAAAAGCAGCAGCATTATAGAAACCAGCAGACGCAGGCCTACCGTTGGAAGCAGGCCGTTCAAAAAAGACTCCGAAGGTATCTGCACCACACCCAAAAGCCGCTTCGATCCGAGACGACAGACCATAACCCGTAGACGATCCAACCACCAAAACCCGCTTCGGTCCTTTTTCCACGGAACCCTGTGCCTGAGCTACTGCAATCTGCTCCTTAACATTTGCCGCGCAACCCATTGGATGGGAGGTAACGCATACGAATCCCCTTACTTTTGGTTCAATGATCATGGGTAAAAGCCGACGAGCGTTGGGCAGGGAAGAACCTCTTTCAACCCAAAAGAAGTCCGCGGGCTCTGCGAATACCCGAAAGCAGACAAGCTCCCAGCGAAACTCCGTCACGCGCGTTCCCGGCAAACGCAAGGCCCTCCGTTCGATCTTCCAAGGAATCAAGAACCGCGGTGATCGACCTGAAACCCAGGTTGTACTGCGGAATCGCCCGCGGCCAAAAAGTGGCCTTCCAAAAAGTGGGCTCTCCGCGAGCTCCCAAGAGGTCCCGGCATTCCGCTGTGACACTTTTCAGCATCGACTCCTCGCTCTCTCGAGCAGCCTCTGGAGACCGCACTCCGCCAAGAAAGGCAGACACCAAAACCTCTCCCTCAGGTGCCCGGTTCTCAAAAAGTGAACTATCAAAAAGTATGCCGAGGATCTTTCGTTGTTCGTTCTTCGGAGCCAATACTCCAAAACCATCCAATGGGTGGCTGATATCCTCTCTTCGGTATCCAATCGAGAGAGTGGAAACGGGCGGACATTCCACTTCTTGAAAAACCCTCAAATCCTCATGAAGGTCCGCCTCAAAAGGCAGCTCTCCCAGGGCGGTGGGCGGCACAGCAACCAAAAGGTTTCGACAATGAATCGTCGTGGGATCCGTGTCCGACCCCAAACTGAAAGTGACGGCCCACCCGTGAGGTGCCTTTTCGATCTTTTGGAGAACCATCTTTTTGATCGCTCCAAAAGAACCCTCTCTCACCAAGTGCTCCGTCATTTGCCCAAGCCCATCCGCAAATGAAATCATTCTACGGGGAAACCTAGATTCTCCTTTCTCCCGCATCCCCTTTTGCCTCTTTAAGAACGCCCGAAACAGTGACGGATGCTCCTCCGCAATTTCAAAAAGCTTGGGAAAAGCGGACGAAAGACTGATCTTCTCCGGATCTCCGGCAAAGATACCCGAGACAAAAGGATCGACCAACCCCCTCCGCACCTCTCGACCGAAATGACGTTCGGACCACGGCCCGATCGCTTCCTCCCCCTCGGGCGCACTTCCATGCAAAAGAGGCTCAGCCATCAGACGCAGCTTACCACTTATCGATAGAAATGAACCCATTATGAAAGAACCTGGCGACGTGGGAAGTGCAGTCACCTTCCCTTTTCGCACTACAAATCGCTTGCGGGAGACCGGACTGGATTCGATGGCCTCGTCCCACAGTCCCGCCTCTTTCAAAAACTCTTCCTGCTCCGGTTGATCGACCAAGAACGAATGCGGCCCCCCTTCGACGACATACCCACCCTCCTTGTAGGTGACGACGCTTCCGCCAAACCTCGGGCCACTCTCGAGGAGGGTCACCGACTTCCCCAAAGAACCCGCAGTAAACGCGGCAGCAAGCCCAGTGATTCCACCACCGATCACCACAAGGTCACGGACAGTCTGATTGCTACCGCTCATGCCCAGCAGTCTCGACCGACAGCTTCAAAAGACAAGCTAGACGTTACGGTCACTTTGATGCCTGACCATAAATCCGTCTACCCCTAGCCTACAAGAACCCTCCGCACGGCAGAAGCCCGCACATCGTTTCTTGCCTCTTTCCGCTAAACCCGTAGAACGCCACAATGCCAACCGAAGAAGAGAAGAATGCCGAGAACCAGCTTCGCCAGGTCCGCATCGACAAATTGGATGTCTTGCGGGAGGCGGGCCTCGACCCATTCAAGGCCAACACCCGTCAAACGCACACGTCAGCAACCGCAACCGCTCTCTACCGGGAAGAAATCGACGATGAACAGCAGGAAACCGTATCCGTCGCCGGAAGAATCGTGGCCTTTCGGGTCATGGGTAAAGCCACCTTTCTCAAACTCCTTGACCGCGCCGGTAAGATTCAGTGCTACGTGCGTCGGGATGAGATCGGGGAAGAGGAGTACGCGCGCTTCAAGAAGCTGGATCTCGGCGACTTCATCGGCGTAACCGGTCGACTTTTCCGCACCAATGCCGGTGAAATCACCGTTCGTGCAAAGTCCTACACGCTCGTCACCAAGGCGTTGCGGCCGCTCCCCGAGAAATGGCATGGTCTCTCGGACGAGGATCAGATTTACCGGCAACGCTATCTCGATTTGATCGTCAACGAGGAGTCCCGAAATCGCTTCGTCCTGCGAAGCAAGATCATAGCGGAAATCCGCAAGTTTCTCTGGGAACGCGACTTCATCGAAGTCGAGACTCCGGTCCTTCAATCGGTTCCTGGAGGTGCAGCTGCACGGCCGTTCGAGACCCACATGAATGCGCTCTCGTGCGACTTTACCCTCCGCATCGCTCTCGAACTCTATTTGAAAAGACTCCTCGTAGGAGGAGTGGAACGCGTCTTCGAGCTTGGCCGGGTCTTCCGCAACGAGGGTGTCTCGCGCCGGCACAACCCGGAGTTCACGATGCTCGAGCTCTACCAAGCCTACACCGACTTTCGCGGAATGATGGAACTCGTGAAGAGCCTCATCCTTCATCTCTGCCACGAAGCGCTCGGTTCCACCACGGTTCGGCGTTACGATGGAACCGAAATCGATCTCGCGGACGGGTGGAGCGAAGCGCGTTACAAGGACCTGATTATCGAGCGCACGAATTGTCCTGAATGGTTTTCCCTTAGCAAAGAAGAGAAGCTCCAAAAGACCGCGGAGATGAACATCGAGGTAAATCCTGAGCTGGAGGACTTTGAAGTGACCAATCAAGTCTTCGAAAAGATGATCGAACCCACCTTAATCCAACCCACCTTCGTCACGCACCTACCCAAAGAATTGATCCCTCTCGCCAAGCTGAGCCCGGATGATTCGTCCACAGTTGAGGTCTTCGAGCTTTGTATCAACGGTCAGGAAATCGCGCCCGCTTACTCCGAACAGAACGATCCTCTTGCCCAGAGCGCGCAGTTTGCCGAGCAAGCCGGTGAGGAAATTCAAAAGATCGATCACGACTTCCTAGAAGCACTGGAGCATGGAATGCCACCCGCTGGCGGTATGGGCATCGGCATCGATCGCCTCGTCATTCTTCTCACCGGGGCCGCAAACATTCGCGAGACCATCCTCTTCCCACCGATCCGTCCCGTAGAAAAGTAGAAAAAGATCCGCTTCAACTACCCGAGGGGAGCGGCGACTTCAGTCGCCGAAAAACGAGTATGGGATCTTAAGGTTCAACAGAAATCCAGCTGTTCCCAACCAACGGCCCATTCCAAATCGAAATCGCGATCGCAATCGAGTCTCGAGCATTTCTGATAACGATACCGATATCGACAGTGACATCCTATTGCAGGCAGGATTCAACCCCTCGCTTCCACATTTCGACCGATCACCATGTTCCTCCGCCAAATCGCCAGCACCGCCGACGACTCCACAGACGATTATCCGTTTTCCGTTCCTGCCTTCCGCTCGTTAAGCACGCTTGTATTCGAAAATCCAGTCACCTTCTTCGTCGGGGAAAACGGTTCGGGCAAGTCAACTCTTCTAGAGGCAATCGCTCTGGGTGCAAAGCTGCCTCCGGCAACCGGAACTCCGCTTGAGCACGATCCCAACCTTGCTGCCGTTCAACCACTGGCAAAATCCCTCCGACTCGGCTGGCGTCCGCGCACCCGCTACGGATTCTTCCTCAGAGCGGAGGACTTTTTCAATTTCGCCCGGGAAACCAAAAACCGGACGGAATCCATGGAGGAAATGATGGAGAGGTTTAAGGACGATCCGCGGGTCCAAGCCTACATGTTTGGTCAAAAACAAGCGCTCACCTCCCGCTACGGTGAGGACCTCCATGCTCTTTCCCACGGAGAGAGCTTCCTTACCTTTTTCAAAAGCCGATTCGTCCCCGGTGGACTCTACCTCATTGACGAGCCCGAGGCAGCGTTGTCCCCTCAAAGACAACTCGCATTCCTGAGCCTCATGAAAGAGTTGGTCGAGAAGGGAAACTCGCAATTCATCATTGCAACACACTCTCCGCTCCTCCTTGCCTACCCGGACGCTACCCTCCTCGCTTTCGATGAAAACGGTATTTCTGCGGCCGCCTATGACGATCTTCCCCACGTCACCCTCACTCGCAATTTCATGGATTGCCCGGAGAGGTTCTTCCGCCAGCTGTGATACCCCTTCGCGTCCACTGCGGCGTTTCAAACAATAACCTACTCCCAGCAGAATCAGTAGAATCCTCTTCGTCGCTTCTCAGCCTCTCCTCTACCCCACCCAGCCCGGTTGCAAACCCTCACCTCGATCGACTGGAGGCCGGACGCAGGCAGACGGATTTGGGATTAAATCTCAGCAAAGGATCCAAAAAATCGTCGATTCAGCGGCGAATATGCCCCTTTTCAGAGGAAAAACGGATTGAATGAGTTCGATTTGCACTTGGATTTGCTCTCTAAGGTTTTTCTCTCTCAATTTCTGACGCACTAATAACTTCACTACCGATCAATTTACGAAACTATGGAAATTAAAGCCTACCTAAAACCCACTTGCGGCTGGAGCCGTGGTGTGCGCGCAATGTTCAAAAAATACGAATTACAATACGAGGATCTCGACATCATCGGCGATCGGGACCTCTACGACGAAATGGTCCAGAAATCAGGACAACACCTTTCACCTTGTGTGGAGATCGATGGCGTCATGCTCGCGGATGTGAGCGGGGAGGAAGTCGAGAATTACCTCGTAGCCAACAATCTCGTCCAAAAAAGCAGCGCAGAAGCCGAGTATCCGACGAATCAGTCCTGTTCGGCACACCGACGCGAAGACCCTCAAACCGTCCGGTTTTTCTAAAAATTATTGCTCCTCCCGAAATACTCGGGAATCTAGCAAAAAATATGCTTCGTTCCGAAGCACGATTCACTCAAGGTACAGAATTTTGGGCCCATAGGCCTGCGCATTACGAGCTCGGCCTACAATCCAACTTCGCATGACTTTCGACAACCCATCACCGCTCTACCGCCCCGACCACGAGCACGACGCTTGTGGGGTTGGCTTCATTGCCAACATCAAGGGGGAGCGCTCCTACGCGATGCTCGATCGCGCGATCGAAGGGCTGAAAAACTTGGCCCACCGTGGAGCCATCGACGCAGACGCAGTCACGGGTGACGGAGCGGGCGTACTCACGCAGATCCCCTATCAGATCTTTCGCGAATACCTGGAAGAGAAAGGAAAACCGCTCTACGAGGACACCGACCTTGGGGTGGGAATGTTGTTTCTCCCCCGGAACGATGAGTATGCACAGGACCATGCGAAGAAAATTGTCGAGGAATCGATCAAGAAAGAAGGGCTCAAACTCCTCGCTTGGCGGGATGTTCCTGTCAATCCGGACTGTTTGGGGAAGAAAGCAGAATTGACCCGTCCCGCTATCAAGCAGGTGCTGATTGGGAGGCCGGCTCAGCTGACGCCCAGCGAATACGAACGGTCTCTCTTTTTGGCGATGAGGGGATCGATGCGGATCGCCGGTGAAAAGAACATTCCCGACTTCTACGTCGTGAGCTTTTCCCACCGCACCCTCACCTACAAGGGCCTCCTCAACGCACCACAGGTCCGGCAGTTCTTTACCGATCTCCGCTCCCCGAAATACCAGACCGCCTTCGCCATCTTCCACCAGCGGTTTGCCACCAACACGTTGCCCGATTGGTCGAAAGCGCAGCCCTACCGCATGCTCGCTCATAACGGGGAGATCAATACGATCCGCGGCAACCGCAACCTGATGCGGGCACGGGAGTTTTCCAACAACCATGGCATCTGGGGAGACCGCTACAAGGATCTGAGCCCGATGATCCAGCGGGACATGTCGGACTCCACGAGTCTCGACAATACTCTTCAACTCATGAACGTCGGAGGCCGCTCGTGCCTTCACGGCGTTGCGATGATGATTCCTTCCGCTTGGGAGAACGACCCAAACCTACCGGAAGACGTCCGCGCTTTCTACAAGTGCCACTCCGCTATGATGGAACCGTGGGATGGTCCGGCAGCTGTTGCTTTTACCGACGGTCGGTTCATCGGAGGGAGTCTCGACCGCAACGGACTGCGCCCCTGCCGTTACAAAATCTACGAAGACCACACGATTGTGCTCGGATCTGAGGCTGGCTTAATCCGCGATTGGGGCTCGCCGGTCGTGGAAGCGGGCAGGCTCGGCCCTGGCCGGATGATCGCCGTCGACATTTCCAAGGGCGAGGTCTATAAGGATGGGGAGATCAAGAAAAAGCTCGCGAACGAAGAGGACTACGTGAAGTGGTGTGAGCGCTCTCTCACTCCGCTCTCTGAGTTACTCGTCTCGAAAAAGAAAAAGACCAAGCCTTCCACTGAAACCGACGACATCCCCCACCTCCGGGTCTGTTTCGGATACAGTTCCGACGAGGAGGAAATCGTTCTCAAACCAATGGTCACAACCGGCTTGGAAGCGGTGGGTTCAATGGGGGACGATACCCCTTTGGCCGTGCTCTCCCACCGGAATCGACTCCTCTTTACCTACTTCAAGCAACTCTTTGCTCAGGTCACCAACCCGGCCATCGATTCGCTGCGCGAGCGGTCGGTCATGTCCGTCAACGTTAATTTGGGCGGCAAGTTGGGTCTTTTCGAACCGCTGTCCGACGATCATCCATTCGTCACCCTCGAATCTCCCCTCCTCTTCAGCCACGAACTGAAGGCCATTTGCAGGTCCGATGTATTCAAAGGCTGCGTCCATACCATCGATGCAACCTTTCCCGCAAAAGGAGACTCCGACTCGCTCGAAGACCGCGTCAAACAACTCATCCAAGAAGCCACCGAAGCAGTCGACCGCGGGTCAAAACTCCTTCTGATCTCGGATCGAAAAGTCTCAGCAGAAAACGCCCCTATTCCGTCACTTTTGGCGGTGGGTGCAATCCATCAGGGCCTTGTCCGCGCCGGTCGCCGTCTACGCTGCGATCTGATCGTCGATAGCGCGGAAGTGCGGGACGTTCACCAAGTCGCCTGCCTTCTCGGCTTTGGCGCCAATGCGGTTCATCCGTGGTTTGCTGAGGACTTGCTCCTCGGAATTGCTCTGGACAGTGAGGAACCTTCGCTCACCGCGGAGGACGCTCTCAAAAATTACCGCAAGGCTGTCGATAAGGGCATCCTCAAGATCATGTCGAAGATCGGGATCAGTACCTTGTTCAGCTACCAAGGGGCTCAGATCTTCGAAGCTGTTGGCATCAGCCACTCGGTCGTGCGGGATTGCTTCCGCGGCTGCGCTTCTCCCATAGGCGGAATCGGCTACCCACAGATCGCTGACGAAACCCTCGCCCGCCACAAGCGTGCTTACGCAGAAGAAGTCACCGGAATCTGGGATGAAGGCTATTACAGCGTCGTGAAACGCGGCCCGGCGGAATTCCACGGTTGGAATTCCAAAGTGATCGGTGGAATGAACAAGATCTTCCGCGGCGACGAAAAGAAGTTCGACCGGTTCCTCCCGTTCAAAGAGGCGAGCGAGCACCACCAACCCTCCTCAGTGCGTGATCTTCTCAAGTTCCGTTACGTCAATAAGCCGATTTCACTCGAAGACGTAGAGGCGATTGATGAGATCCGCCGCCGGTTTACCACTGCGGGCATGTCTCTAGGGGCAATTTCCCCGGAAACGCATGAGCTGCTGGCGATCGCCATGAACAGTATTGGCGGGAAGTCCAACTCCGGGGAAGGCGGCGAAGATCCGCAGCGCTTTCGAATCCGCGAAGATGGCTCCAGTGCCAACAGTGCAATCAAGCAGGTGGCATCCGGACGTTTTGGCGTGACCGCATCCTACCTGGCAAACGCGCGGGAAATCGAGATCAAGGTTGCCCAAGGCGCGAAGCCCGGGGAAGGCGGCCAACTTCCCGGTCACAAGGTGACTGAGCTTATCGCCGAACTGCGTTACAGCGTCCCTGGGGTAACACTCATCTCCCCGCCACCGCATCACGACATTTATTCGATCGAAGACCTTGCCCAGCTCATCTACGATTTGAAGCAGGTAAACCCACGCGCAAAAGTGTGCGTGAAGCTGGTTTCCTCCTCCGGCGTAGGAACCATTGCAGCTGGCGTCGCCAAGGCCTACGCCGACGTGATCCTCGTTTCCGGCCATGATGGCGGCACAGGTGCCTCGCCCATCTCCTCGATCAAAAACGCGGGGTCAGCCTGGGAAATCGGCCTCGCCGAGGCTCATCAGGTTTTAATGATGAACGGCCTGCGGAACCGCGTTGTCCTCCGGACAGACGGGGGCATGAAAACCGGGCGCGACATTGTGATCGCTGCCATTCTCGGTGCGGAGGAATACAATTTTGGAACCGCCGCACTCATCGCTGCCGGCTGCGCGATGTTCCGCGTCTGCCACAAGAACACCTGCCCGGTCGGTGTCGCCACCCAACGCGAAGACCTACGCAAGAAGTTCAAAGGCAAGCCCGAGAACCTCGTCAACTTTTTCAATGCAGTCGCCGAAGATGTGCGCCGGATCATGGCCGATCTCGGGATATCCACCATCGACAAGTTGGTTGGGCGAACCGACTTGCTGGAGCAAATTCAGGATCCCAAGAACCCGAAGACCGCCACCATCAACTTCTCCGGTATTCTTCACAACCCCGATCCGAGCGGAGTGATTTCCCGTATCCACACCCGTGAGCGCAACGATCGTATCGGTGCAGAAGGCTCGATCGACGACCAAATCCTCCAGGATGGGATGGAAACCGTCAGACACCTGACGCCAAAGTTTTCCAAGTCTTACAAAGTGCTCAACATCCACCGGAACATCGGCACTCACCTCTCTGGGGAAATTGCTTACATGCATGGGCATAACGGAATGCCACCCGGAACCATGAATTTGAAGTTTACCGGAAGTGCGGGACAGAGTTTTGGCACCTTTCTCACCCAAGGCATCCGCCTCCACCTCTTTGGAGAAGCAAACGACTACGTCGGCAAAGGGATGAGCGGTGGCGAAATCATCGTCCGGCCGCAGGAACGGGAGAAGTTCGTCTGGAAAGACAATAGTATCATTGGAAACACCTGCCTCTACGGAGCCACTGGCGGAATCCTGCTTGCAGCGGGCCAGGCTGGTGAGCGGTTCGCGGTCCGCAACAGCGGCGGGATCGCTGTCGTCGAGGGAGTGGGTGATCACGGCTGTGAATACATGACCGGCGGCTCGGTCATTGTTCTTGGCAAAACGGGAACGAACTTCGGCGCTGGAATGAGCGGAGGTCTCGCCTTCATCTTCGACCCTGAAGAGCGTTTTGAATCCCGCTACAACGACGAAATGGTATCCCCCGCCCGCCTCGACAAGAACGAAGAAATCGACGCCCTCAAGAAACTGATTTCGCTCCACGCGACTCTGACGGAAAGCCCTCAAGCCAAACAGATCCTGAAAAACTGGAAGAAAGCCGTTGGTCAGTTCTGGAAAGTAGTTCCCCACCGCGGGGAGGGAATCCCTGAGCCTGTTCTGATTTTTGGGGAAAAACTGAAAAGCGTTCAAGTCGTCTAGAAAGAGACAAAGCGGGCGTCGTATAACGGCGATTATGTGAGCTTCCCAAGCTTGAGACGGGGGTTCGACTCCCCCCGCCCGCACCATGCTTCGCTTTCCTCTTCGGAAAGCTACGCAAGGCACGCCACAAAGCAGCCTTTCCTTCAATGACCGATCGCAATGAACTCGCGAAGCGAGACCTGCGTAGTCCAAAGGACGAAGCACGGGCCTGAGATCGGTATTAAATCGAAATCTGTTCCTCAGTCTTTGAAGGCAACCCCTACTCCTTCTATTCGACCCAAATTTGCTCGACCTCCTTCGAACCAATCGGCGAAGGCAGCCCGGTCTTCACGCCCGCGAGATCGACAACCCACAGAAGTCTGGACCTCGCGGGCCGGGTCGCCTAGCCTCGAGGTTCGGTAATAAAATGAAAGCATCCGACTTCATGAAACAACTGGAGAACGATCCAGAATATCAGGAGCTAATCCGAAAGAGGAATGCGAAGCTAAAGCCTATTTGGGATGCCCGAAAAGAGGACGAAGAGAATTTGGTTAAAGAACTGAACGAATGTGGATTTTCCATCGAGAGCGTTTACGACTTAGTGAACAATACGCCTCATGCGTTCCTCGAACGAAGGCATATCGGAAGCTACACCAAAGCATATCCAGTTCTGCTGAAGCACTTGGACATTCCACATGAGCGAATCATCAGGCAAGGAATCATCCGTTCGCTAACAATCAAAGACGGCGGAAAAGAAGTGGAAGAAACACTTCTCAGGCATTTCGAAAATGAAGAGCACCCCGAGACCAAGTGGTGCCTAGCAAATGCTCTAAAGACCGCGATGCCATACCACAAAAGAAGGAAGCGACCCGAAATCGCCCATTTCTACAAAACTAAAACCGAACAAAGCAGCGTAGGCAACGCGGGCAAGCCGCGCGCCTAGCCTCGACGTCCGAGAGATGAACATAGGACAAGAGAGCTTAATGCTTCTAGATCCTGATCACAAGCTGGGTGGCAACAGCCAACAGACTGCGAAGCGTGCAGCAGAGATCGTAATAAAGACGAAACCCGGTTTTCTGATTCCAGATAAAATCCAACGGAGAACCCTACGAATCGCTTTTGCTGCACGGGATCATGCTCTCTATGGAAAGGCGTTCGACATTGTGCGTATCGAAGGTGAACTATTCGATTTGTCTGATCCTGATGAAGTAGAAAAAAATTGGAGTAGAATCAAAATCTACGAGATCAAGTCCACTGGAAAGAAAACAGTGAAAGAGGACTTCAAAGGTTACTTTTTTTCTATTTCTACTGCTGAATTATTGACTGCACAGGACTTAAAAGAAAAATACGGCTTCCTTTTCGTGAACACCAACACAGGCAAAATCGAAGAGATGGGCCTGCGGGAAATTTTCGCAAAGGCGAAGGGAATTTATCCAACTTGGAGCATACAGTTCTAAAAATTCGAACTAGGCGAGGTAGTCAACACGAGGATACGCGCCCGAGTTGTGCTTGAGTCCCAGACTCGGGCGCCTACTCTTTGCGAAGGGAAAAGATGAAAGATAGAATCCTCAGATCCCTTGTATTCTTCATGATCACGTTAGGTGCTTTGGTCGCTCTTGCAGTTGTTATTGAAATTTCTCATGACCAGTCTCGTGGAGCTACTTTACCTCAATTCGTTCAAGTTGCTTCGTATTTCTCCCCTATCAGCTTCGGCGTGTTGCTCTACCCGCTCCTCGCGGCCTTCTCATTTTTCCTAAATACGGAGAACCAAGAGTTCAAAATGACTACCGTTTTATGGGTGCTGGCCGCATTCCTTTTTCTTCTGGCCGTTGTTTCGGCTTCGATCACAGCACTCAACCACTTAGCGTATTTGAATGGACCGAACCCTATTTCCACGGGACAGCTCATCGCGAATGGGTTCATTATAGGATGTTTGCTTTTGACGATTCCTTGGGCACTCCAGAGAAAAAGGAGTCCCATCAAGGCGGAGCAGGTCAACCCGATAACCATCCCGAAAAATCCTAAAAATCAACCGGACTAGAAACCCCATTGGCGGGTTGCCTGTCCTCGACGATCGGTAAATTGAATGAAGAAAACACTTTCAGCTTTGGCCTTTTGCTCAATTTTACTGAGCGGGTGCTCAGAAGATAGAATTCAAAATGGTTCAGTTATTGAACACAGAGGATTTTACGCATTGGCCAAAGGTGCATCACTGGAGATATTTGAAGCAAAGAATGGCCTGCTAAACATCCGACACAGTTACAGTGATGGAAACAGCTCTGAATGGATCGATGGGATTATCGAGAAAGAAACGAATTGGTTCATCTATGTTTCAAACTTTGACGAAATATGGTTGGCGAAGGAAAACGACTTGATCCTGTTGTATGAAGAAGAGAATGCACCTGGAAGCTACAGTGTATTCAGCTGCAACAAGCCCGGCACACTTGTTGACGGTGTGGTTGAAAAAATTCCAGATGCCGTGTTCTCGAAAATCGAGCCTTCACTCCGTTCAAAAATCCAACAGACCGATCAAGCCGCAGGTGGCAACGGCTAAGGCCGCGCCACTGCTCGACGTTCGAGAAGAGAATACCAGCAGGATGAAAGAGTTTTTCTCACAGAGGCACCAAGGCACGGAGAGAACCCATCTCTGTGAGCTCCGTGGCTCCGTGAGAGAATTGTATTTTGCATTTGCCCCTCAGCTTGGCGTCTTGGATCTTGGCGTGAGACTTTCCCACTCCGACTCTAATCGGGTAGCGAGGGGGAATGACCCCCCCGCCCCCACACCACCGGCCATACGGGTCCGTAGCACGGCGGTTCCGAAGAATCAGTGACCGAGAATCAGAGCTTTGCTTGATCTCGGTATTTGAAGGTGATCCAGAGGTCG
>JBCDMB010000046.1 GCA_038744685.1 Verrucomicrobiota bacterium | reverse complement strand
GGTATTCTCCCACAACGAGCCTGCGCCGGTGATGGTCATGACGTTGGCGCCGGGCGTGTTATTGACGACCCCACCGACGGAATTGACCCGCCCGCCGTCGCTGATCGTGAAGCGCGTGTTGTTCCTTTCGCCCACGGTTAGCTGGCCGGTCAGGTTCCAGAGCGAGCCCGCCCCCGTGATGGTCACGGTCGAGGGGCCAGAACTAATACTGGTGTTCACCCGGCCATCGACGCTGTTGACCACCCCGCCGTTCTCGATGGTCAAGGAGTTGGCGACGAGTTCGAGGGTGCCGCTGTTGTTCCACTGCGAGCCAGTGCCACGGACGATGACAGAGTTACCGAAACTATCACCCAGAAAGGCGTTGACGTTGCTCACGAGACCGCCGTCTTCGATGGTCAGGGTCGCATCCTCCCCGAACTGGAGGTTGCCCGTCATGTTCCACTGCGAGCCGCTGCCGCTAACGGTGACGGTGCTGTCTATACTAAGATTGTCCCCAACGAAGCCCGAGCCGCTGTTGACCACGCCCCCCTGGGTGATATTGAGAGAGGCCTGTAAAGCACTTTCACTACCGACGATGATCTGGTTGGTGTTGTTCCAGACCGAGCCGGCGCCCTGGATACGGACCGAACCGTCTGATAATCGGAGGGCACCGCCGATGATGCCGTTGTCGGAGGTGATGATGCGGCCGGTGTTCGGCGTGGTGTCCCCATTGACGATCACCGTGCCTGAATTGAAATTCCTCCCAATCTCGAGCGTCGTCACGGTCCAGTCGCCCGAGCCGGGGTAGCTAGGGTCGACTCTGCCGAAGGTCAAGATGGCAGCGTGGGTCGTGGTCGCCAAGGCCAGCGCGGCGGCGAGGACAGTGCGGGTGGTGCGGCTTTTCATGGTCTAGTTTTCGACTGTGCAGTCAGTGAGCTCAGCGGATAGAAAATGGCTTTCCGCCCCTTAGGTGCATGTGCCCGGAGGTTGAGGATAGAAGCGGTCGTTTTCATGGCAGGAGCCTGCCAAACGGGCTATGGGTGTCAAGGGTCGGTGAGCGTAACGTTCTGCGCTAAATGTGAAAAAAACTAAGAAAAAGAGGACATGGGTCGGTTCGCGAATATTTGAGGAAAAGGTGCTCATAGGGGTCTAAAAGTTCATGATATATCTCTGAAAGAGGAACCCTTCCGAACGGGAACTTTTATCAGAGGGATAGGGCTTCTGCTCTTGGTCCGTTTTTCAACCTTTGATCATTGGTCTTAGAGACGGCGTTAAAGCGGAAGGCCAGTTCCAAATGGGCCGCATTGTACGCGGAGAGATCTTGTTTTGCGGCAAGAGTAAGCGCGAGTCGCTTTGCAACGGGGTCGAGGAGGCCGAAGCTTCGAAATGGTATTTTGCAGAGCAGTTCGATGGCTTCGTTCACAGCGTATGAATCCAGCCTCTCGCGACGCAACGCCGAGTGGAGCAAATTGAGCATTTCGTAGTGCCAGAGAGAAGGTAGTAGTAAACCCGGCTGAACCCCATTTCGTACCGCTTACGCAAAGGATTCTGCATCACGCAGATAAGCAGTTGCGACATTCCACTTCCCATTCGGCATTCCTACTGCCAATGATTCTCCATTCTCTGATTGGTAGATTAAACTCACGAACAGTTCATTCTTATGTGTTCCTTCACAATCCACGGAAAAGAGAACAGTAGCACGTGCGGGAGCGTCATCGCTAATCGAAGATATAGTAAATCTCTTGATTTCCAAATGCTCGAATTGGCATCGAAGCTGACCGGGGAAGGTTTTGGGGTTTCCCACGAAAAGCGGGGCGAACATATCTGCCATGTGTCCATAGTTTCTCCTCGTTAAGCAATTCATGAAATCAAGCGCCACTTCTTCAGGAGTTCCGAGTGATGGTTTATTCCCTTTTTGGATTCGGACTAGGTAGTCCTTGCTTATTTTTCGAGCAATCCATTTGGCGCACCCCTCTTTCAAAGCCTTAGTCCTAGCCATGCTTTCACCAATCTCACTAAATGATGGAATTTGCATGTCTTCATCGTACTTGGATCGCCTAGAATCCTCGCTATTCTTAGAGGCAACCCAATCGGCAACCACTGATAAAAAGCACCAACTTTTAGCAGCTACGACCTCATTTGCGTAACCCAGATCAATTCCATGAAGAATACCATTGCGGTATGGTAGATCTATCGACTCTGTGCGGGTCCTGTTCCGACCTTTGCAAAACACATCCTTTACTTTGTAGATTGAACCGTCCGTTACAGTCATCGAATCCCAGACATCCATTTCCGCTGAATCAGTGTGCAGTCCTCGCCGATTGGCTTGATTGAACGCTCCGTCCATAACTGCAAGTAGAACTGGAACAACCGCATGATAACGCGAGGCTGTGTAATCTTCGAAAGCCAATTCGATTAGCGGTCTTCTCAGGCGAAATTCTTCGCTGTTCATGAAGCTGTATTTTACTCGCTTAGAAAGTTCGTCTGGAGAATAGAACCTCATTAGCACAGTTTCGCCGCCATCAAAACCAGATTTCTCGTATGCATCAACAGCCTCTTCAATCACAGGTGTGGGCATGCTATCATAGGCTAACCATCCAGAGTCTGTGAAATAGTCAGAGAAGCGTTTTCTGTAACTTACGAGCCGATCTAGGCCCGCCTCTATTTCACTAAGCTTCTTCTGCAGTTCTTTCTTCTTGGCAGTACCCATAAAAAGACCTGTGAAGGACAAGAGAGTCCTCATATTTTTCGCCTGCACTCTCATATGCTCAATCGTCGGGCTGTCTTCTATGCTCATTGGTGCGTTCTGGCCTCTCGTTCATCTTGGGATAATGCTGAACGAGTTGATCGCGAAATGATGAAATTGACCGTAGACGCTTTGTCGAGATTCGTTACTGAACCATTCACACCGCAGTGAATTTTTTGTGATGCTCGACGACGTTCACGGAAATCTTGCCAATGATCGTTAGGCATGATGAATGGAGGTTAGTGGATTGCTGTTATGACCATACCAATTCTCGATACCCACCAACATCTGATCTACGCGGATAAGTGGCCCTATTCATGGGCGGAGGACTTCCCGGCGCTTTCCGGCAAGAGTTTCCATTACGACGATTATCTGAAGGCCAGTGAGGGGACCGGAGTTACCGCAACGGTCTTCATGGAAACCACGCCCGACGACCCGCATTGGCGAGAGGAAAACAAGTTGATCGACAGCCTGAGCCGTGAGGAGGGTTCCCTCATTCAGGGAATGATCGCGAATTGCCGCCCCGAACAGGATGATTTTGAGGCTTATCTGGACGAGATCAGTGGTCTGCGCGTTCACGGGTTGCGCCGTTTTCTTCACGCAGCACCCGAGGGAACGGCGGAGTCGGAGCACTTCATCCCGAACCTCAAGCGTCTGTCGAGCCGCGGATTGCCTTTTGATTTGTGTGTCTTCGAAAAGCAATTGCCCTTGGCCGTCTGGATTGCCCGATCCTGTCCGGAGGTTCAGTTTGTCTTGGATCATTGCGGGGTTCCTGGGATCAAAGACGGCAGTTTCAAATCCTGGGCGGAAGGTATCTCCGAACTGGCCGAGGTCGACAATGTGGCCTGTAAGATTTCCGGTGTGCTCGCTTATTGCGAGGAAGATAATGCAGATATCGATACGGTGCGTCCCTACGTCGAACACTGTATCGAAAGCTTCGGCTGGGATCGAGTCGTCTGGGGGAGCGATTGGCCGGTCGTCACCACAAAATCCGATTTACAATACTGGGTCGCGGCTACGCGTGAGATTCTCTCGACAGAGGACGAGGGTAACCAGGCGAAATTGCTGCACCGTAACGCTATGAAGATTTACAAGGTCGACCATGTGCCTTACCGATAAGGTAATGTCGCAAAGGAAGATGTTCGGGAAGAGAAGAATTTGAACCACGGATGACTGTTTCTCCTTCGCCAAGGCTTCGGCGTACAGGTCGGTTCCAGATGTGAGTTGAAGGTGAAAAAAGGAACTTTTATTACTCCGCCACTCAAGTAGCATATAAGCCTTGTCGAAATCGCTATCGAAGGGAATCGAGACCCGATACCGATTTGGATGATAACCCAGTATCAAAGAAATCAGGACGAATTATGCCATATAGAGAAAAAACACCTACAGTCGTTTCGATTTTAACCCGCCGACTCAAGGAGGGGTTCACTTTCGATGATTTTCAGAAGGCGCACGTTCCTGATGGAGAGAACTACAAGAAAATCGAAAACGGGCATCAGGTGGATTTCTTTACCCTGCCTACCCGGGTCATCAATGCCGTGAGTTACAATGACCCCCGGGTGATCATCTCCATCGGCCTCAGTTATGGGGACGGAGAGGACGTCTTCGCCGACGCTCTCGCCGGTGCAGCAAAAGACAAGGCCAGAGCCGCCCGGCTCAACGAGATTTGCGAAAAGATCGAAGAAACCAAGTTTGCATTCGTAGCGAACGACAACAACTACGGAGGCGAGGGACTTGATTTCAACCAATCCCCCTTGATTGACGTGACCAACCCGGAAGTCTTCGAAGCGGTCAAGGCTGCTCTCCTTGGTTAATCACTACGGTGGCAGACCTCTTGGACGGTTCCGAGTCCCGCCGGCGAAAGCTTATTTGGGAAAGTTCTTCTTGTTTAAACCATAAAACAGGGTCGCTGAGGCGAGGCTTCCGCAGAAGATGCTGAGGAGGATCGTGAGGGATTGGACAATTCCGTCTGCCGTGGCCTCCGATAGATCGCCGCCTAGCCAACTCCTCCACAAGTTGGTCAACTCGTCCTTGGAAGAAATCAGATCGAAGGAGGCGATGGCACCAAAAAGCATCAGACTGCCGCTCACGAGAATGTAGTGAACGTTCTTGTAAGACTGGTAAAGTGCGGCCAGTAGCAGGAAGATCATTGTCGTGTAGCCAATCAACCCAAGGAAAGGTGCAACTCTGTAGAGACCGAACCCGTAGGCGAGAATAGCGAAGAAGGCGAAACTACCCCAGCTCCCAAGGAAGAAATAGACGAACCGATTTCCTGACTTTTCCATAGCGTTACCGGACGAGGATTCTAAGAGTTACCAGTCCAGACGAATAACTACTTTTCCACGAGCCCTTTTGGTCTCGACATAGTCAATGGCGGCAGGCGTTTCTTCGAAAGAATATTCCCGGTCAATGACTGGAACAATCTTGCCTGAGGTTGCGAGTTCACCCACCGCTTGCAGGCGTTTCTGGTCTTTCTTAAGGTCGATAATGAGGTCAACGGAGGCATCCTTCTTCGCGATCCGCATCGCTTGGAGAAATCCCCAACTATTTCCTGCACTCGCAAGGACTAATCGACCACCGGGAGCGAGTAGGGTTTTCAGGGCTTTCGGCGGGTGGTTGCCAACGGTATCGTAGACCAAGTCGAAACGATCCTCTGTTCGAAGGAGGTCGGTTGTTTGGTAGTCGATCACTTCATTGGCACCAAGTCCGCGAACTAGCTCTGCGTTTCGGCCACTGCAAACACCAGTGACGTGGGCACCGAGTTCTTTGGCCATCTGAACGGCAAAGGTTCCGACCCCGCCGGACGCTCCGTTGATCAACACCTTTTCCTTCGCCTTGAGAGCGCGGTAGTCGTGGATGCCTTCGTAGGCGGTCAGGGCGGCAACTCCAAGGGTAGCTGCTTGTGGATGGGAGAGGGCTTGCGTTTTCCGAACGATGCTGTTCGAGGGAATCGCAATCAACTCGGAAAGTGAGCCCGTGATCTCGGGTGTCATCAGACCAAAGATCTCATCACCGGCTTTGAAGGCCGTGACGTCGCTGGCAACGGCATCCACAACGCCCGAGAAGTCAGCACCGAGACAGTGGAGCTTGGGTTTGAAGAGACCGAAATACAGACGGATCAAAAAAGGGTCGGCCCTCATGAGTCTCCAGTCGAGCGGGTTCAAGGAAACGGCGTGGACTTTGACGATGACCTGGCCTGAGCTGGCTTCGGGTTTCGGGAGATCGCGGAAGGACAGAACCTCCGAGCTGCCGTAACGGTCGAGATAAAGGGATTTCATTTTAGGGGCAACTGAACTGTATGTTCAGCTCGATGGAAAGAGTGAAGGTGCTTGATGCAGGGCGGTAGTTGGGGCCTGCCTCGTCTCGGTTACTATGCTCGGTTGGCACTATGATAAGCCAAAACTTGGTTACAATCCGACTATAGGGTTCGCACCGAGCGAAGCGACACGGCGCAACTCGACTCGATGCGGCAGAGCATTGCATCGCTGTTGCTTTTGTGCGGTCGGCGTCAAAACACCGGTCCTACAACAAGGGGATGATTATGTCGGTTATTTCGAAACACCTCCTTAACCTAGTGACATTTTTGTCTGCGCTCGTTGCTTGAATCGGAAAGTGTGGATCGCACAGATTCAACAAAGGCTTCTGGATCGTCGGGTGTGATCACTACTGGCTTTCCATCGAACTTTGCCACGACTGACTTCTTGGGGTCGGTTCCGTAAATCCGATAGGTTCCTAGTAACCCATTCCGGAAGTAGCCTACGTAGCCGAAAAGACCGCCGATTCCAAAAACCCGTATCGATCCCATCATGGCATTGGGTTCCACTTGCAGATCGGTGAGACTCTCTAGCGGAAAGCGTTTGCACCATCCAAAGCGATGGACCAGAAGGTAACCGTCACGGATCGAGTATCCGGCAACACCGAGGAAGAATGCGAGCAGAACGACGATTGTAAGGATTAATGCCGTTTGAGGGACAAAAACTGCCACTGCTATCGAAATGAGAACGAATCCGATCGTGATAGTCTTAAGAGTGTGATTCCACGGAGCGCTGAAGTTGATTCGTCGAGAGGCATCTTGAAATGCGGAGAGCTCGACCTCGAAAGCATCTGCCAAGAGTCGGAGGCACTCTGTTGAGGGTGTTTCCCCTTTTTCGTATCGCTGGATCGAACGAGTCGACAAGCCACATTCCTCGGCGAGTTTCTCCTGGGTCCAGGAACGGCGGGCCCGTTCCAATTTGATTCTGGATGCGATAGTCGAAGTCGTTGGATTCATACAAGGAATTTAGTGGCGATACCGGAATTTTTCCACGACAGCAACACGACGATCGCACGACAGCTTACCGATAATTGCTATGAATGGGAGGCTGATCCGCTATGCAGAGCCTATCTTGTGGTGTGTTCTTCTTCAAGAGCGGCGGACTCGGTTTGATCTGAAGTTCTGTGCCGAAGGTAGGAATTCTCCTCTTTGGTTCGAGTATCCCAAGAATTTGGACTGGCTATTCCAGAATCTTTCGGACTTTCTTTTGGAAGTTGATGATAACCCAAACAACGCCAGCGATGAAACGGAACATCTGCCCAACCGGTAAATGGCACGCATCGCTGCGCAGTGAGCTCGTGAATGAGTTCACGATTCAGACAGCTTGGGGTTCGAGTATTCGCCGAAAGAGATAATTCGGGCGGATCGATAACGAAAACTTTGGAGCCCCTGCTGTCAGACGACAGTAGGGGCTTTTTCGTTTTCGCCCATGAATAACAACCAAAACGCAACCATGAACGACGACCTAAACCACAAACCGTGTACCTTTTCTTTCACTCTCTTTACAAAGACATCCGGGCACAGCCCCGGGTCGTCTATGTCATCTTACTCGGGCTTTTCCTGACCCGGTTTGGAACCTATGTGTTTCCGTTTCTCGCGCTATACCTGAGCTCACTCGGTTA
This sequence comes from Verrucomicrobiota bacterium, assembly GCA_038744685.1. Taxonomy (NCBI): domain Bacteria; kingdom Pseudomonadati; phylum Verrucomicrobiota; species Verrucomicrobiota bacterium. The sequence continues at coordinate 10,635 of JBCDMB010000046.1, read as the reverse complement.
CTCAGCGGGGCATGTGGCGGCAGTTCTGGCCGTCATGGGTTTTGGGAACATCCTCGGACCTCTGGCGGGCGGTTACCTCGCGGACGCGATCGGACGGAAACGCACGATGTCCATTGCGCTTTTCGGTAGTGCTCTCGCGACGCTCGGCATTTATGCCTCTGCGGATCGATATGGTCTCTTGTTGGCTGTGGTCTTTTTCAATGGCTTCATCGGCTTCCTTTACGGGCCGGCTTCGAATGCGTTGTTGACGGACCTTGTGCCCGCAGACCAGCGCGTAACTACCTTCGCATTGATACGGTTGGCAATGAACGGTGGCTTCGCGGCCGGACCTGCGGTCGGAGGATTGCTCTACGCAACGGCACCTGTGCTCATGTTTATCGGCGATGCCTTTACGACCTTGCTCTGCGCTACGCTCATTTCGGTGTATGTGCCGCATGGGCTGCGGACGATTCGTGGGAAAGCGGGTTCGCTGAAGGTCTTTGTCCAGAGCTGGAAAGCTGCCTTGAGCGACTTGCGCACGCACCATCTTTATAAGCAATACCTGTTGGCGATTTTCTTCATGGCCTTTGGGTTTTGCCAGGTCTTCTCCGTCCTTGCGATGAGCACCAAGGATACTGGGTTGAGTGCGAGTGAGTATGGACTGATCATGAGTGTGAACGGGTTGCTGATTCTCCTGATCGAGTTGCCGATGAGCCATTTCTTGAAGCGTTTCGCGCCTCGCCGGGTGCTAGCGGTGGGCTTTGGACTGATCGGATTTGGACTTTTTGGATTTGGAATGGCCGGCAGTCATCTCGGTTTTCTTCTTGCGATGATCCTTTTTACTCTCGGTGAGATCGTCGCGTTGCCAGTCGGAATGGCTTACAGCAGTGGCCTCGCTCCAGAGGAGTTCCGTGGACGTTATCTCGGCCTGCGGGGAATTACCTGGGGAGTCGCGGGAGCGCTCGCAAGCACCGGCCTAGTGATTTACTCGGAAATCGGAATTGCAGTTTGGTTCATCGCGGGTGCCTCGAGTCTTATCGGCACGCTGGTCGTGCTCCTCCCTGCGAGGACCAGACGCAAGAGTGCCGCTTCGCCCAACCTGGCATCATAGCTCAAAACTCCTCTCTCCCTCGTGAGGCTTGTCAAAGGAGGGGGAGGGGATCTTTTTCAACGATCCCACGACAGGAAGGTAAGAGGCTTCGCTGCAAGATCTGAGAATTGGTGGCAAATGCCTCGCGCCTAAATTCGTAGGTGTCGCCATTCATCCAACCCTGCTCGTTCCACTTGACCGCAATGTGATGGTGAAGGATGCTGCTCGGGCGCAACAGCCAGTCGTTTCGAAATACTAAATTCCCAGCTTCGGTTTCATGATGACCAATACCTTTCGCCTCGTTCTTCTCCCGTTTCTCCTATGCAGCTTAGCCTTCGCAGACGAGCCAGTGAATCTCCTCGTCAATGGCAGTTTTGAGCAGACCACCCAAGGGGATTACAAGTCTGCCAAAGAGTTGATTGAGGCGGAGGGTCGTGCGAATGGAAACGGCCATTTTGTTGATGCCTATGACGACAGCGCGTTTCCCGGTTGGTACACTACGGGTGGAATCGCCCTGCAGCAGGGTGGCACTTCCAAGGGCGGCACGCTGGAGCTGGGCACGAGCGGATTCCTGAAAGTCGATGCGGCGGAGGGTGATGTCTTTGTAGAAATGGACGGCAACCACCACAACCAGTCCGTTGATGTCGTTCCGGGTCAGGTCCTCTTGTGGGAACTGAAACACCGGGGGCGCAAAGGGATCGACACGATCATCGTGTCGATCGGACCTGAAGGTGCTCAGGAAAAGCAGGGAGAATTTGCCTCGGACAAGACCGCTTGGGAAACCCACCGCGGCGAATACACCGTGCCCAAAGGGGTTGAGGAGATCATCTTCACCATCACGCCCTTTAAAGCTTCCAACGGTGACATCGACTCATCCCATTTCCTCGATAATGTAAAACTTTACGCGAAGGAATAGCGCGAAACTACGCCCGCGTCTACAAAACCCAAAGATCTCGGTAGGACTCTAATGGCAACTTTACCACGGGAAGATTCAAGTGCTTGCTCTAGTGCTTTTTCAGACTTGGTTTGCCATGAAACGGGATCGCATCGCGGGCACCATTTCGGTCTTATACCTCGCATGGCTTGCACTCTATGACATTGCATGGGTCTCTGCTCTGGCTAGTCTTAACTGAAGCAACTGGATAATTTTCTTAAGTCAGTTTATAACGCAGAACTGGTCGATGTATGCTCGCATACCAGCTAAATGATGTCAGCAAAGAAGGGCCATTAGTCCTATTTCTGCACGGGCTAGGAATCGGAGGCTGGGCTTGGAACCCGGTTATTGAGGGGTTACGAAACACAGGATCCGTTGTATTGGACCTTCCGGGACACGGGAACAGCAACGACATTATTTGGCGATCCATCGCTGAGACTGCCGAACGAGTGGCGGAGGTGGTTGATCGCTTACCAGTTGACAGAGATGTTCATCTCACGGGTCATTCTTTGGGAGCTTATGTCGGACTAGAGGTTTTGTTGAAATGTCCCGATCGTTTCTCATCGGCCTTATTATCCGGCTTTCATATTGGAAAACTGAAGAAGTCGGCCCTTTTGAAGCTCGCTTATGTCGTCAACGAAATGATCTTTAGCACACCGTGGCTTCGCAGATGGTATCTTCCTAGATTGTTCGGTGAAGGAGCTTTTGCCAAACGTCTGATTCAAGAGGCCTCCAAGACTAAATCCGGAACGATCCGACGTGCAGGATGCCAAGTCGTAGAGGCTACAACATTGCCAAGTTTCCAGTCTTTAGGATTGCCAGTCCTTGCAGTCGCGGGAGACCAGGAACCGGAAGCGATCCGATCCATGCCAGATCGGTTGGCAGAGAAGTTTCCAAATGTCGAAGGCAAGCTTCTGGAAAACCGGGGACATCTCTGGCCGCTTCTTGAGCCATCCCTTTATGCGGCGCTGCTGATGGACTGGATTCAAGCACTTTAATCGAGCACTTCTTCCTCGATTCCTTTGGTTTTCTGGCCTAAAACCGCTTTGCAAGCCAATGGATCAGGCCTTCGAGCTGGGTACGGTTCAGAGACTCTGCAAAGGCTCTCTCTGCGGGGGTTCCGGCAAGGGGAAAGAAGGCCGCTGTCGCATAAGCGATCCATCGGGCTTCCGCTTGAGGATCTTCGACGGCACCACCGAATGCCTTTGCTTCTTTGAGAATCTCTTCGACCGTCTTGAGAAACTGCTCTTGTGCGATGCCGAGAGTCTCGGGGGCATGGCGGATCACCGCTTCAGCGACTTCGACGGGTCCGGTGGTGTTCTCGCCAAAGGGTTGCCAAAGGTCAAATAGGCCTAGCACGTATTGGGAGAGTTTATCGGTGGGCGGGCGACCGGATTTTAAGATGCTTTCGGCCATCCCTCGATGCTGGTCGGCAAAGGCATAGGCGAAGGCGCGAATGATGGCGACTTTGTCTTTGTAGTACACGTAAAAGGTTCCGGTGGCGACTCCGGCCCGTTCCGTGATTTCTTTGACGGTAGTGCTGCGAACGCCCTTCTGGAGAAAGAGTTCAATGGCGGCCTCGACGAGAGCTTGCTCCTTCTCAGATGCTCGGGGCCGCGGCATGTTTTTTCTGGCGATACACGAAGAATGGGAAACTAAAAGCGAGACTGCCGATGAAGGAAAGGATTAGATAGAGGCCCACCTGCATCCAGGAACGCGTAATCCGGTAAACCTGCCAGAGGAAGAGTACCAGCAGCATCATAGCCTCGATCATAAAGGCGAGGGCAATTGGGTTACGGATCGCCGCCTGATTCAATTCGGGCTGAGTGATCGCAAAATAGAGGTAAAGACCGTTTGGACCTAGAAAAGCGAGGATCGCAACGATCAAAAAGACGATCGGATTTCCGAAGTTTAGTGAGTTCGAAGGTCGCTCAGGTTGAATTAAATGATTATTCATAACCGAATATTCAATAATAAATATTCATTTTACAACCCGAAAGTTGATCCTCTTCTAACCTTTTTCGGGACGTCAAAGCGTCTTCCCCCGGGGTGCCGATTGGGTCGTCGACCGGGTGCCTTTAGAACGTAACCGACTCGTAGTCCTGCTGTTTCACTGGATCAAGAGTGCGGGTAGTGACTGTATCGCCGTATTTATCGAGTGAGGCCAAACCAGTGACACGAATACGATGATTGCGAAGTACTAGAGTTCGCGCACTCTCATCCGAAGCTGTGGAGGTATTTGGTTTAATTTTTCCGGCATTTGCCGTGATGATCACAGGATATGTTTTTGCTCGCCTAAAGGTCCTCCCTGAATGCCTGGAAACTAATCTGATTCAATTTCTTTTCTACGTTGCGGTTCCGTCGATCATGTTTGGGACGATTGCGGAGCAGAACCTGAAGAGCCTTTTGAATTTGCCTTTTATAGCGATATTTGGGGCGGCAACGGGTGTTGTGTTTGTAATCGCTATTACAGGGTCTCTGGTATCTCAGAAAAGAGGCCTTGGGGCACTAACCATGGTTGTGATGCCTTCGGTCGTTTCGAACACAGCGATTATCGGTTTACCACTCTTGCACTCTCTTCTTGGAAAACCTGGAGTCGTCCTAGCAAGCCTCGCCAACATCATGATTGTCTTTTTTCTTCTGATTGAGGTGGCGTTCCTCGAAACGGCCAAAGCTAGTTCAAGAGCTGGATCGCATTGGGCACCAATTAAGAATACGGTTCTAAATCCGATTGTTTTATCGACGCTTTTGGGCGTCGCTTATGCCGTTATGCCGCTTCCCCTTCCTAAAATAGCCAGCAATTTCTTTGACCTTTTGGGGTCTGCCGTCGCTCCATGCGCACTCTTTGCCGTTGGAATGTCATTGAGACCCCGCTCATTGATTGAAAGTGGGGCGCAGGTACTGGTTCTCTCTGGACTAAAGCTGATTGTCCTTCCGTTCCTGGCTCTTGGCCTGGTCCTGTTCTTCAAGACGGATCCTCTTGTCGCGGTGTGTATCGTTCTTTGCGCCGGGTTGCCGACAGCAAAGAATCAATTCATCTTGGCTGATAAATATCACGAATCCGAAGAGCTGGTGGCCAACATGGTCTCTTTTACAACGGTAGTCTCTGTCGTGACGCTTCTTCTTTGGTTGTTGTTACTGGCGGATCTTTACCCAGGTTTATTTTCGAAGTAAACCAGTCCAGTTCGACGGTCTAGCAGTGGGCGATGCGGCGGGCTTACCGCAGGCAATCGTCCCTGGTCCTTCTTTGGATGAACGGGTAGCTCGGTTGAAGCTTCTTTCTTTGGAACTCGCATCGCGGCAAGAATGCCCAAGACATCTCCTCCGCTGGTCAGAACGAGTCGACCATTCGGGGCAAGGAGAGGTTTCCGAGCTTTCGGTGGATGGTCGACTGGTGGTCGATGACTTCCTCTGCGGGCATATGGAGGCTGTTGGAAAACGACGAAAATCACCTTCCTCGAATAATGATACAAGAGTCATCTGCCACTGTAAAGTGGTCGGACAAAAAGCTGAGCTCGAAAAAAAACCTCTGAAGTGCGCTATAAGGAAATCTTCTGTCTAACGGTCTCGGTAGGCATTTGCTACCGCACTTGGTTGACACTGTTGAGACTGATTGATTGTCTCTCTCGGTTATGCGCTGCTTGTTTTTCCTCTTCTTTTTCACTTTTATCGCGTCTTTAAACGCAGACCCTATCAAGGTCTTGGTGATTACGGGCCAGAACAATCACAATTGGAAGGCGACCAACCCGATCATCGTAGATATTCTCGAATCAACGGGTAAATTCGATGTGACGGTAACCAAACAGATTGAGGCTTTTGATCCATCGAAATTAAGTGATTTCGACGTGATCTTTAGCAACTGGAACTTGTGGAAGCATCGCAAAGACATGCCAGAGAAGTTTGCTTGGTCTCCGGAGTTAAAGGAGGCCTACGTCGATTTCGTTCGCGATGGTGGCGGGCACGTGGCGATGCATGCGGGCTCCTCCACCTTCTTTGATTGGGACGATTACCAGGAAATTTGCGTCGCTACCTGGAAAGCAGGGACTCACCACGGTCCACGACACGTGTTCGACGTTCGGATCGATGTGGAGGATCATCCAGTGACTGAAGGTCTTGGCGACTTCAGCAAATACGATGAGCTTTGGGAGAGCATTTACATCTCTGCCGAGGACCCAGTTATTTTGACCTCTGGATATGCATCCAAGGAATTCAGGGGCGACGACGTTTGGGAGCCTACTACCTTAGTGAGCCAATTTGGAGAAGGCCGGACCGCTTACACCAGTTTTGGACATGATGTTCAGGCTTTCGAAAGCGAAGAGTTTCAAGTCCTGCTCGCTCGTCTTGTCGAGTGGGCTGCTACGGGTGAAGTGACTATCCCTCCGCCGACGAATTAACCCCAGGGTTGATTGATACGTTGGGCAGCTCCTTGATCCTAGTGCCCTTTGGAAAAATTTCCGCTTACCTGCCCGTAAGCCGTGGTCACCCAAAAATTTCGGTTGTTCAAATACGACCAACAGTTCGAGAGGACTCTTCACTGAAGTGATCGGGCAGGAGACTTTTGCTACAACGTCAGCGCCCGAAAATAGGCTGAACCTGTCGTTCAGTCGAGATTGCGCACTCTGATGTCCTTGTAAAATACAACGCTGTTTGGATCGTGGCCTTGGATGGCAAAAGTGCCTTGACCCAGTTTGGCTAGCGGGCGCTTTTCCGTTACGAGTGGGGATTCAGGCTCTGTGTATGAGTTTACGACCTCCCCGTCTACAGAGATTGTTACGGTTTTTTCGTCCACGAGAATGTTATATTCAAACCACTCTCCATCGGTCGATGGAGCATTGTCCATTACGTCCTGTTTTGCGTAGACACTACCTGTCTTTCGACGATCTTTGTGAGAAGTGTTGACCTGAGCCTCCAGTCCAACACCCGGCCAGCCATCTTCCTGATATTCGGTGTGAAAAAAGACTCCCGAATTCGCTTCTGGGGTCGTCTTTACCTGCATACTGACTTCGAAATTTTTGAACGCTGCGGGAATGCCGTCGTGCCCCACCCAAAAAAGGTGGGCTCGTCCTCCGTCGACGCGGAGTTCACCGTTTTCGGTGATGGAAAAAACGTTTGGTGTTTCGTCGTTGGACTTCCAACCATCGAGGCTTGTGCCATCAAAGAGGGTAAACCATCCATCCTCATCGGGGGATGTGGCGGAGGCTACTGGGATGATCCAGATTGAGATTGCGAGAAGGGTCTTTGTTAGCATGGGGATCATAAGAGGGTTCTAGGGAGATAAATAGGTTTGGACTTCGTTTAGGCAAAGTTTATCGAACCCCACTCTGGAGAAATTGGATGAGAACTCCGTTTTCACTGAACCACGCGTCTCCTGCCGGTCATGGAGATGAAGTCCTCTCCTTCAAGACTCATAGTGATCGCTCCTTTTGTTTCGGTGAAGGTGTCACATCGCCGTGTGGATGGTGGCGTAGGGGATTTCGGGGTCAGTGGGGAGTATTGTTGAATTGTTTTTGGGTGCAATGGATTAGGGAATGAGTCCGCGGAATACTTGAATGACTAAGCAGTAATCGACCCGAATGGAACTCGCGCGAATAGGCTTGCTAGAGGTGAAACTTTGTTCAGTATATAGGGTCAATGTCCATCTACCTGCGCTTTGAAGATCTACCGGTTTGGTGCGAGGGGATTCGTCTTGCTGAGGGTATCTATGATCTGACGGAGGCGGTGGGGAAGCGGCTGTCTTACTCCGCGAAAGATCAGATCGAGCGGGCGGCTTTGTCGGTTTCGAATAATATCGCAGAGGGTTTTGAACGTGGGACGACGAATGAGTTGCTTGCATTTTTGTATATCGCGCGGGGATTGGCAGGAGAGGTGCGATCGATGCTGTGTTTTTTTGAACGACGGAAGGTGCTGTGTGATTTGAGATCTGAAATTTCAAATTTGAAATCCATAGCTGAGTCTTGTTCGAGGCAGCTTCGAGCCTGGGCAGACTCTTTACAGAATTCTGAGATCAAAGGGCAGCGACATCTGAACGACTCTTCGCGGAGGGAGTTTGATCGAAAGCGGAATAGCGATGAGGGGATAGCGTCATTTCGGCAGCGCCTTGTGGATACGCTACCTCCCAATCATCCGGCACTTGCTAATCTGAAATCTCAGATTTGAAATTTGAGATCACCGTCGATGAATCCGCAAATTCTTGTCGATGATCGAGAGAGGAACCAAGACCTTCTTGATACTCTATTCCAGAGTGAGGGTGTGGGCGTCGAGATTTCTCGTTTGGAGACTGGCGATTTTGAAGTAGATGGGTTGGTCCTGATTGAACGGAAAACTGCGGCTGACTTTGTGGCCTCTCTTTTTGACGGGCGGCTGTTTTCGCAAGCGACTCGATTAGTGAAGAGTTCACATCGAGGGGCTTACATTGTCGAAGGCTCAGCTAAAGACTGGGCATCGTTGCGCATATCCCGCGAAGCGATCCAGGGTGCGTTGATTTCGCTCATGTTGATTTTCGATGTTCCGGTGCTGCGTTCGCAAGGACCGGTCGAGACAGCGAAGCTCCTAACTTATGCTGTTCGGCAGTTAGCGAGGGCGCGAGCGGAAGGCGACGTTCCTGTCAGGCAGGTAAAAGCGAAGCGTCGCTCGACGAGAAAACAGAAGGTGCTCTATGCCTTGCCGGGAATTGGATCAAAAAGGGCAAAGCTATTACTTGCGCATTTCGGAAGCGTGCGTGCCTGTTTGGATGCGGATGTCGATCAACTGACAAAGGTCGATGGAGTGGGGCGGGCGATCGCTTAGGGTATCGTGGATACGGTCGAAAAATCGCCGGGTTTTTATGGGCATTTGAGTCTCCAGATCTGAGAGTGATATCGATTGAGTCGATTCAATGACTCGCCCCCGCAGAATCTGAGATCTGAAATTTCAAATTTGAGATCCTCAAGAGAAGCCGAGGATTTCGATCCCATATTCGTGTGCAGTGGTGAGGACTTCTTTCTTGTTGAGAATAATTGTCTTATTTGCTGCAAGTGCAGCGGTGGTCACACCAGCCTCCTTGAGCGTTTCCAGGGTGGTCATTCCGAAGACGGGGACGTCGAAGCGGAAGTCGTGGTCGGGGTGAGGCATTTTGACTAGGATTTTTTGGTCGGTCTTAAAGCTTCCACCGCGCTGGATCATCTGATCGGTTCCTTCGAAGGCCTCGACTGCAAGGACCGTCCCCTTGCGGACAAGGATGCTTTGCCCGATGTGAAGCCTGGCGCACTCCGCTCCGATCTTGATCCCGTGATCGAGGTGTTCGGGGAGGTAGGCCGAACGGAAGCCCGTCATTGTTCCGACCGAGGCAAGGTCTTCGTCGAGGAAGGCGCGTGCATCGAGAACTTCACAACCCGCTGCCTCGATTTCTGCGACGATTGCCCCAAAGATCGTCGCAGCATTTTTCTCCTTTAGGGAGGCTAGGATTTTGATCGCGCGCAGGTCAGGATGAAGGCCTTTGAAGAGCCTACCCGGTTGTATTTGTCCAACCATTACAACGTAACGCGTTTCAAGGACCTTCAGGTATTTCACGAGTTTGCCGATCTGCCCAACCTTTGCTTTGCGCCTTCGTTCTTTGGGAAAGCTCTCAAAGAGCTCATCCCGCGTTTCGCCATCGAGGGCGATCAAGGAAAGGTCAACACCGTTGGACCGTATGCGGTCTGCAGTGAGCTGCGGGTAGGAGCCACGGCCAGCGATCAAAGTAACCTTAGCACCGGGGTCGAAGGACCTCGGTAGGAAGCGTGACAAATCGGACATTCAAACGGAGTGTGTCCATGGGGGGGTCAGTGGGTCAATCGTCGATGCGTAAGGGCCGGAGAGGCTGCAAAAAGCATTGTTTTCTGATGACACCCGATAAAACGGCCGATTCAATCGGCTGATAAGGTAATTTTTGTCCCGTAAATTATTACTTTTCAATAGCTTATGAATGTTAAGAAAAAGTTGCAGAAAAGGCTTGCGGGTGATTGTGGAAAGGTCTTTTGTCTGCGGTCTTCTCAAAACCCCTGAGTGCCTATGACTCAACGCTTGAGAGGCGTTCTTTTCATCAGTTTTAAATCTTTTACCAAAAAGTATTGACGGAGGTTGCGGATTCAGTCTGACTCGACCTCTTTCGCTGATAACAAGGCGTGTTCTTTGAAATCTACTCTGTGCGATTGCCGAAACGACAATCCAAAAAGTTTTATAAGCCTTAAATCTTCTCGATTTAAGAGCTTCAGTCGCGAATCAAATGTTAGGATCGCGACATCTCTGAAATTATTTTCGGAGAGTTTGATCCTGGCTCAGAGTGAACGCTAGCGGCGTGGTTAAGACATGCAAGTCGAACGATGAAGCCCAGCTTGCTGGGACGAATAGTGGCATACGGGTGCGTAACACGTGAGCAACCTGCCTTGAAGTGGGGGATAGCCCGGGGAAACCCGGATTAATACCGCATGTGGTCTCTTTTCTCATGGAAAGATGACTAAAGTTTGTAATGACGCTTCAAGAGGGGCTCGCGGCCTATCAGCTTGTTGGTGAGGTAACGGCTCACCAAGGCAGAGACGGGTAACTGGTCTGAGAGGATGATCAGTCACACTGGAACTGAGATACGGTCCAGACACCTACGGGTGGCAGCAGTTTC
>JBCDMB010000045.1 GCA_038744685.1 Verrucomicrobiota bacterium | reverse complement strand
TTACCATATTAATCAGCTGGCTGACCAACTGGCTTTGGTAACGCGGGTCAGGGATGAACTCCCTCTTTTCGGCTTGGCGACGGCGTGACATGATTCAAAAAACTTGGGTTAAACTCAGGATTCCTTCGGCTTCTTCACCCCATACTTCGAACGGCTGCGACGGCGTTTTTCGACTCCACGGCAGTCAAGAGTTCCCCGAACGATGTGGTAGCGAACACCCGGAAGGTCCTTCACACGACCCCCACGGACCAAAACAATGCTGTGCTCCTGAAGGTTGTGCCCTTCGTCAGGGATATATGCGATCACTTCGATACCAGTGGTCAGACGAACCTTGGCCACCTTACGGATAGCGGAATTCGGCTTTTTAGGCGTACGGGTCATCACCTGAACGCAGACGCCACGCCGGAACGGGTTGTTCTTAAGCGCGGGCGACTTCGTCTTGGCCTTCACCAATTGGCGAGGCTTACGGACAAGCTGGTTGATCGTGGGCATAGAAAATGTAAGGTCTGAATTGAGCGAAAACGGAGAACAATACCTTCCGCCAATCGGCACGCAAGAAAGAATTTGGTCGAAAAAGGAAAAATCTCATAGCAATTCAATGTGTCGAATTAGAATCGCAAAGAACACCCCAGCCGAACGTTTTCGAGGAGAATGTTACCCGTAAGCACTCACTCGTATTCCGCACAGAGCAGAATGCCGCAGCGCTCCAACTGGCCACTGATTCCCCTTGGATCACCAAGGATTTGATCCAAACAGTGTTCCACAACGGGCGCTAACGGCTGACTCACAAAAGTATTTCGCTACTTCAACCAGTAGCTCCGATCACTTAAGCGAATCAGCGCAAAGTATTAGGAAAACATTTCAGCAACTCTAATCCCTTTGGTGATTGAGCATACAAACTGCTAACTCCCACCTGAATGCGACACACATCTTAACCAAATCATGGAGATCAAGAAATTCATCAAACACACTCTTTGGTTTGTCTTCTCTCTTGCCGTTTTTGTAAGTTGGTACGATGTGCTCGTAATCCCAGAAGATCATACAGATCGACTACCGTGGAACTCATCATCAACTTCAATGAGTCAGACAGGAAACGCCTACAAGGCAGTCTCGCCTGAACAGTATCAAACAGCCGTCTCTGAAATAGCTGCGCGCGTAAGTCACGAGTTTAATCTATTCCTCTACCAGTTTCTTGTGATTGCAGGAATTGTTGGTGCTTTCATCAGGGAGTATGTTTTCGCAAATGACACGTCGGACCACGTTACCATGGAAAACAGAATGCAAGGTGGAGTATTAGGAATCGTTGTCGGTCTCGCACTCTGCTTTCTGCTAATAATTTCTCTTCACCTCCGGTACAACACAATCTTCATTCAACAACTTGGAAATTGGATCTACGTTTTCGTCGAAAACGGACCTGACTCAGTGTTTTCGAACATTGGATGGGAGAGTTACATCAATAACTTCAAGGATGCAGGCCCGCAAGTGCGAGAGTCTCGTGGAAGCCGCGTAATTTCTGATCCGTTCTTCGGAATTTTTGTATCAGCTCTCAATGCCCCCACCTGCCTACTAGCCATGGTATACTTCTACTTTACGGCGAGAGTAAAAAGCTTCAGATCCCAATTCACTAAACGAATCTTCAAGGGGCTTTTCTTTGCAAACATGGTCCTTCTCTTTGGCTTATTCGTTTTTAAAAACAATCTACAGTCAGTGTTCTCACTCCATGGAAACCTGAAATTCTTCGTAGCGGTCTCAGCCATCTTTTGCATGTTGGTTTACATCTCAATCGACCTCTTTCGCTTGATCAACAAGACTTCAGTGGATGTGCCTCCAATGCACCAAAGATCTTGACCCAAGCAAAAAACTCTCACGCCTCCGACCGATCTAGAATAATCTTCCGAATCTCATCGCTCACCGTATGATCGCTCGTGCTAGCAGCGTGATCGGAAATCTTTTCGCTAAGCTCCTTTGCATCCGAAAAAGGAAGACTCTCCGCGAGCATAAAATACACGCCTCGAAAACGAGGGTCGTCGAAATGCTGTTCAACTCTCTCCGAACTGTTTTTGAAGGCTTGAACAACGAAGGAGTCCACAATTTTGTCATGGCGAAACATCCATTGCTCACCGTCTGAGGTCACACGGCAAAGCACCATCTTGAAGCGTTCCATGACCTTGAGCTCTTCTTCAAAATCAGAGATTCTTTTCTCGTCATTCAATCTCATTTCATAGACTCGTTCTGAAAACGGTTTGAGAGGAAAACTCTGACCTGCATTGACCCGTTCGTACTCACGCTCCATCTGGTTATATTGCTGCTCCTCCAATGCCGAAAGGTCGGGCTTTTCGCCGCGATCAATCAGATCAGCTACGACCGTTAAATCCATTGGGTTGCTCAAAACCCTCCGATACGACCCCGAGAAACCCTCTTCATCACCGAGAACACTATCGAGAAACAATCTACACCTGCGACGGAATTCTTCCCTTTCAGTGGTGACTAAACGAGTCATCAAAAACTCTTCAATTCCTTCATCGTCCAACGGCTGAATCTGCCAGCGAGAAGCTCTTTTAGGCGGATCCCAATTCAATGGCTGGGTCACCAGAAGCACGTTGGCCCGCCTAAAGGGCTGAAGATCGCTCTTGATGCGGGCACGCACATCTGCCGAAGTCTCGTTAAGCCCGTCAATACAGATAGCAAGTCCACCATTAAAAACCATTGCCTCGAGAAAACTAAGGTCTTTCATCTGGCCGATCAATCGGCGCTGCAGTGCGTCGAGAACGCCATCCTTACAGTCTCTCGCCGGAAGATAAGCTTTCGGACCCTTCGTATTGAGGAGAAGCCATCTCGCAAACATCGTTTTTCCAAGACCCGAATCACCCTCCAGAATAATCTGCCCCTGAATTCGACGGTCAGCACCGTCAGTAACACCTACGGATGCACCTGAAATCCGCTTTAAACGATCCTGTTCAAAATAGTGACTTACATCGAATTCATCCAGAGAAGCGTCTGCAATTAAACTCTCTGCCATCGGCAAGAGCATTCTCTTTCGCAAACGGGTGAACAGTGCCAGAACCAGACTTACATAAAACAGGCTCAACCACTTTCGAAACCATGGATTCCAGAAAAATACTTCTTGGACTACCCGCGATCTCGGATAGACGAAAAGAAGTAACGACCAGACGACGATATGGCAGACCAAAACAAAAAACCCTCTTCTTACCCATTTGCGAATCTCCTCACTATCTTCCAAATCCTTGATTACGTTTTCAATCGGACCGGAGTGAACAGATCCTTGTAGTAGCTCCGCAGATCTTCGAAGCTGCCCAAGATCGACGCTACGACCGGACCAGTGCCCATTCTCATGACCAAGAGTAGTAACCACAGCAATTGCCGTACTCGTTTCGATTTCAAGGTTTTCAAAATCTTCTGCGGCTTCATAGAGACGGTTCAATGTCTCAAGAGTTAGAGATGGGTCTTCAACTGGCACAGGAAGACTGTCTGGTCTTCCTAACCAACTCATAGCTAATTTCATTTCAGGATCACCTGCTCCGAGAACATGGGCGATAAAGCGAAGTCTAGGCTTTTCGCTTCCAAACATATGAATCTGTTCCAAAATCAAACAAAGGTCTTCAAATCTCTTCGGTCCCCTTTCCAAAAGGTCTCTGGTGACAATTAACTTTCTTACTCCATCCGGAATTCCATCAAGTAAATGCACTAATGGAGGTATGTTCTCCTCTTGTGTGGAAATAATCTTCTGAAGATTACTATATGCCGATTCACGAACCTTCCAATCTTCATCTTTCAGCATCAATGCGATTTCCGCAACGTAGTCACTCGAATGCTCACCTAATCCTCCAAGAACATTCAAAGCGGTCTCGCGAACCGCCCCTTCCTCATCTTTCAGCATCAATGCGATTTCCGAAACGTAGCCACTTGAATGCTCTCCTAATCCAATGAGCGCAGTTTCAGCTGCCTCACGAACCTCCCAATCCTTATCCTTCAGCATCAATACGATTTCCGAAACGTAGCCACTTGAATACTCACCTAATCTTCCGAGAACATTCAAAGCGGCCCGACGAACGTTCCAATCCTCATCCTTCAGCATCAATACGATTTCCGAAACGTAGTCACTTGAATGCTCACCTAAGCCAATGAGTGCAGTTTCAGCTGCCATCCGAACCAAACCATCGTCATCTTTCAGCATCAATACAATTTCCGAAACGTAGCCACTTGAATGCTCTCCTAATTCTCCAAGAACACTCAAAGCTGCCTCACGAACCTCCCAATCCTTATCCTTCAGCATCAATACGATTTCCGAAACGTAGCCACTTGAATGCTCACCTAAGCCTCCAAGCACATACAAAGCACCCAGACGAACCTTCCAATCCTCATCCTTCAGCATCAATTCGATTTCCGCAACGTAATCACTTGAATGCTCACCTAATTCTCCAAGAACATACAAAGCGCTCTGACGAACCTCCCCATCCTCATCTTTCAGCATCATTGCGATTTCCGAAACGTAGCCACTTGAATGCTCTCCTAATCCTCCAAGAACATACAAAGCGCTCTGACGAACCTCCCCATCCTCATCTTTCAGCATCAATGCGATTTCCGAAACGTAGCCACTTGAATGCTCACCTAATTCAATGAGAGCTGTTTCAGCTGTCCAACGAACCTCCCCATCCTCATCTTTCAGCATCAGTACAATTTCCGAAACGTAGCCACTTGAATACTCTCCTAATCCTCCGAGAACATTCAAAGCTGTCCGACGAACCGCACCATCCTCATCTTTCAGCATCAATACAATTTCCGAAACGTAGCCACTTGAATGCTCTCCTAATCCTCCGAGAACATTCAAAGCTGTCCGACGAACCGCCCGATCATCATCTTTCAGCATCAATGCGATTTCAGAAACATAGTCACTTGAATGCTCACCTAATTCTCCAAGAACATTCAAAGCACTCTCACGAACCGCCCGATCATCATCTTTCAGCATCAATACAATTTCCGAAACGTAGCCACTTGAATGCTCTCCTAATTCTCCAAGAACATTCAAAGTGATCAGACGAACAGTGAGATCCTCATCTTTCAACAATTTCGTAATTGTCGGAACTAGATCCGCATCCATTCCAATTGCAACGAGCGCTTTAGCAGAGGTGAAACGGATCCATTCATTCTCGTCCTTGAGTAAATCCAGGAGCTCCGGAACATATTCTCTGGAAGGAGCTCCAATCATCCGCAAGGCGCTCGCTGCTGTCGCGACTACGGAATCTTCCTCTGATCTAAGTAATTCTCCTACACGCTCTAATTCGACACGTCGCACGCTCTTCGCTTCAATAAGTTCAGCAAGTGACAAACGCTTCACCTCAAAATTGTGGTCTTCAAAGGCTGAGAGTGCTCCTTCAACCCTCCATTCGACCCAAGAGCGGGTCACCGTTTCCGATAGATGATTTTCTTGGCCTATCGATTCACAGAAAAGACAGCAAACCCCAAACAAGAGAAGGCGAAAGAGTAGTTGATTGACCACCATCATCACTCAAAATCACAGATTTGACACCAGATGGAATCCGCAACACCCATTCCTTCCACGATTCCACCTCCGGAGAGTCCAAAGAATTCCTCATCCACGGGATTCATAAATACCTATCTCGGAGCAAACAGTCTTTCAATGCGTTCCTTGAGGATTTTCTCAATACTCGAAAGCGCCTTCGGAAAATAATCCTCCCGCTCGTTCATTCGAATGACCACACTCTTATCAATGTCGTTTGTTTCCGAGATGCCTTTAAAATCGCGCGACTTTCGACCAGCAATTTTCATAAATCCCTTGAAGCTATCTGCATAATCAGCGGACGGATTGGGGGCCGGTCTCAGCTCTTCAGAAAGGACATCCATTTCAAACTCAAGAGAGGGCACATCTGAACCGCTTCCAAATCCTCCGGAAGCCAAGTCTTTGATCCACAAAAGAGGTCCATCTGCCAGAGGTGCCTGCTCCACTTTCCCACCGCCCACCGAACCATGAACCCCAGGAAACCACATTTGACTCAGTTGAGTCTCTTTCTGGCTCGGAGGCACCTCCATGGTCACGTAATGGAAGGGCTTCCGGACTTCGTCCGCCGCAACCGCATGAGCCGCAAATTCGATCTTTCTGTTCAGGAAGTGATCATGAAACCGGTATTTTCGATTGAGCCACTTATCCAAAGGAATGAGCGGCCATACATCCGGCACCCCCAACGCACCGACCGTATCGAAGCAACCGAGAAACTTAATGGGAATCCTGCCGGGATCGAGACCATCTCCTGTCCGGTCACCAATCTTCTTGCGAAATTCTACCGATTCATTGTGCCCCGGTGTGATTTCAGGGTCGCGATAAAGCTGCATCGCTTCCTCCAAAGAACCAAAACCCTCCCGCTTCAAAAGGCCACAACAGTAGATCAACCCAGCCAGACTCCGGACTGTGTATGCACCACGACTGTAACCGAAAAGGTAAATCTCATCACCTGCCTCGTAATTCAAAGCAAGGAAGAGGTAGGCCTGCATAATATTTGTATTGAGACCCTTTCCGAGAAGACCACCTCTTGTCTTCGTTCCTCTTTTCGAGCCAACTCCAGGGTCGTAATACACGATCTGTGAAGTGCCATCTTTCGATTGGGGAGAAACGATTCTCGCTAGCTTTACGACGTTTGTTTGATCCGACACATTCGGCTTTTGCCATGTGCCGTCACAAAAAACCGCAATTCGTTTCATTGGACTTCCTCCTTCTCGTTTTTGCTCTCCTCCAAATCACAATCCACTCCTAATTCCTTTTTGTAGCGAACGGTCACCTTGTTACTCTTTTCGACAGCGTTCTTTGCGAGTTCGATTACTTCCTCCAAGGATCCGCTAACTCGATCAAGTAACTTACCGATCTGATTCCCTTTCCAGATCAATCCGAAAACGACGATCCCGATGGAAATCATGATTCCAAAAACAAGAATCGCTGCTGAAATTACGATGGCTTCCGGTGTCGTCATGATGGATTAATTGGTGTCATGCCATTGCGGAGTACGGGATTTCTTTGGACCAAGCATCCTCGCTTAGTGACAACCAAGAGTCACTCTCTTCCATGAGCTCTCTCAAAAGCTTGGATTCCTCGCTTTCATCAGATGGAAAATTCTCCCCCAGTGATTCGAGTGCTCTTGTTAGGGACGCTGGAACATCCTCACTTATCAATTCCTTCCACAAGTCCGGCTTGTCACTCAATGTGACCACGTAGGGATCGGGCTTTCGCATCAGGATCCCTTGCCTCTGCCCACGCCTAGGGCCCCGCACATGAACTACTGGCTCCTCGACAATGTACTTCGGTGGTGCCATGAGCCAACTCTTCGGGATGGCCTGAATCGGATTGATAAATCGATCACCGTCTCGAAAAAGGCTTGGATCTCCGTAGAAAAAATACTTTGCAAAGCGATCCGCCAACCAATGGATAGGCACCTCCAGACCCGCAGCTTGCAACATTTGTTGAAAGATCCAATCAGCCTTCGCCAGGCGCGACCAGAAAGCCTCCGGTTGACTGGGACGATTAAAAACCAACCCATTGATCTCATAGGCAAAATCATGAATCTTGGCGATGAGATCAAACAGGCTAACTGGCCGTGCAAAATAAAGGGTTCTTGCTCCCGGCCCGACAAAATTACTACCACCGATAGACGATCCTCCGACGAGACTTTTCGTGAGGTGATTCCAATCCAAGGTCACTGAGCTTTCGCCACCAGGCCAAGGGGGAAGAAAGTTGAACTGCTCCTGAATCACCGTCTCCTCCAGCCTCTCTCCATTCTTCCGAACAAATCCTCCGACTTTCCGATAGGACCGAGCTTCCAATCTAAGGAGCGGATTCAAGAGATCACCCCACCCTTCTTCGTCATCGATCCGTATCGATACACTGGAGGTATCCCTCACGGGGTTGAAATACTCATTTCGAATTTCCTGCCCACTCGCACTAGGATTCTTCAGGTACTTTTTGTAGGCAGAATGACTCATTCGCTTCATCCTACACCTCCTCCCTTATTGTATACAGACACCGATCTGACCGAAATCCAGGTATCGAGTCCGAGGGTCGAGCCCCATTTAAAATGGGTGCAAAAATATCATCTATAGGAGAATTGCCAGACGGAGCGCTTTCGCACCAATCCCGCTTAAAGACGTAACCATGAAGTCTTCCGATGTCGAAACACTTCGTCAGGTCTAAGTAGAACGTACCCCGCAACGTCTCAAAAGGTATATTGCAACCCAATCTAGCCTCTTGCTCTATGCCACCTTTCTTTTGCGAAACATTGAGGGGCATATCGCGTTCGTTAAATAGAACGAAGGTGTGGCCCCTCGGTTTCAGTTTATGCATCCAATTCACGTGATCATACATGTTCACGTCTGGTGCCGAGAGAATGATGTTATCGAAAAAACTGGTTTCTCCTTCAAAGGAGCTGGGTCCGACTGCTTTCTTCAACACGTAGTTGCCCATGCTGAAAGCTAGGAGGCTCAACTTTTGGTTACAGCGCTCATCGCGAACTTCCGCAAAATACGTGGCCATTTTTTTGAAAACTCGCAAAAGCTCATCGGCGCTGTCCTTCGCTCTCCGTTTGTCACGCTTATAACCAACCACCCCGTAAGCTTTTTCAAGGAAGTCGGGATTTTCATCCGGCCCGTCACCCCTAGAAGGCCACGAGAACAGCAAAACATCTACGTTGTATAGCTCTTCCAATTGTTGCGCGGCTTCGACCGTTTTTTGAAAATCGGAATTATAGCCATGGATGTAGAAAAGCACATTTCGGGTTCCTCCCTCCTGACGTTGGCTGGCTCTGTAATGATTAAACAACCGGCGACTAGGAGGATTCCTTTCTAACGAGTATGAACTATCACTTTCATCAAGAATGACCGGTTCGTTCTCTGAGTTAATCCATCCAACACGAATTTGGCTTCGCGCTTCGCAGGTAGGGTCACTGTAGTTGAATTCGTCTCCGAATCCAGAAAACGCGTCGCCTTCCATCAATAGATTTCGGTTAGTTGCAAAGAAGATCATCGAAATTCTCCTCTCCAACAGACTAGTTCATGCAAACCTCGCACAATTACGCCCCTGTCTTAAACGTCGGATACGATAGCGACTCCTTGCCTACCGTGACATCAAGGTTCACGGATTCGAGCGGGAACGAATGCGCCAAGAGTAGGACACAAAGCCGGAACTCGAACGGCGATCCAGCAGTTGCGAACTTTATGAATCGTTTTTGCCATTCATAAGCGGCATCAAAACTAACCGTCTCCTTTTCTTCGATTAGGGCGGATAGCTCGCTCATACTACGAGACAGTCCCTGTAACCGTCTCACTACATCAGGAAAATCGCGTGCAATCGAGAAGGGATGCCACTTCACGTATTCTCGACTTCCTCGCGATCCCTGAAATCTCCGTGGCTTCAATTCCCGTTTAAGGTCTTTCCTCATCTCGGAACTTATCTCGTTCGACCTCGCCTTCCGTTTTAATGACACCCTCGCTGCTGTATGCTCCCTCGGGTTCTTGAATAGGAGTGCAAAGAAGTCTGAATAAGCTGCTTCGCGAGCCGTTAGAGTCTCCCGGTGCGCTTTCTTCCTCCACTCAAGAGCAGCACTGCCGAAGAGCGCCAGCTGCCCAAAGTCTGTTAGGATCGAATCGAACGTTCGGGCACATCGACAAAAGTCAGTAGCGGAAAGGAATCCAGTCCCAAGACTACACGATACAACTCCTTTCTTTTTCAACCATCCATTGCTTTTTACCTTAGCCAATGTCTTTTCGAACTCTTTCTTCTGCTCTTCTAGAAAGTCACTCTCCACTCCAAGTGAATACAACCAATCAATACCATGGCCAACCTCATCTTCCTCAATAGATCGACTGATGTCATCCGGCCTATCGGTAGCCCAATTGAGGTTCACTGCGTACTCCATGCAGTCGAATGTCTCCTTATACTCGTCATCAACGGGCTTTGCAGAAAAAGAGACTTTTCCAAATTCGGAATCGTTTGCTCTACCTACGAGCCTCTCACCCTCCGACGAAAAACTGATCGCTTTCCGATCCAAGAGTTTGTCATTGGTCTCAACGAATGAAACCGATCCGGTGCTTTCGGACCCTGCAAAGAAAGAGCTAATTTTGATTCCGAAACCGTATCCCCATTTTCGGGACTCAGAATCGATCTTCAAATACTCCTCTACCTGACAAAGATCGCCGAGGCCCTCCGCTGCTTCATACGTCTTGTCCGGATCTCTCGTGCTCAACGCGGTTTTCACGCTATCATCCCAGCCACTATTGATCGGACCCTTGGAGGTCCACTGAAGGAGAGTTTGAGTTGCCGTAGTCTTCGAGAAATACGCAAATGCACGAGCCGAAACCTCTACCTTTAGTCGATCGTTCAAACCTTCCTTAAGCTTACTCACGATTTTCGCACTCGCGGCCTCTACGTCCTCAAGCATGTCCGCAGGGAGTCCTATTCCCTCAAGCAACTCCTTCTTTTTCTCTAGAGTTCCCGTCTCGAGCCCACTCAAGAAACCTTTCTTTCCAGTGACTTGATCAATCGCTTCTTCAAAAGACTCCTTGAAGCCGCTCAAATCGAGGTCTCCTTCCACAGAGACATCGAGACCCACTGTCGAAGTTCTCGCAGATGAGGCGGCAAGACGGTATCGGTAGAACCAATTACCACCTTGATCCTCGTGACGTCCCATTTGAAAGACGACCCCTGTCTTAAAGGACACTTTGGCGTATACCTTTGCGGAGGTCGATACCGGGACAAACTTCACTTTATTTGCGCCCAATTCGACGAGTGATTTCACCCCTAAACCAACAAGGTCGGAGAGATCGACACCGACACTAACGCCCACAGACCCATCAAATACGATCTCCATCCCACCTCCCACCGGGAGTGCCTCACCCGGAGAAAAAGGATCTTGCCCACGCCACATCTCTGAGATGCGTTCCCTGACAACATCCAGCGGCGAATCATCAGGATCGCCAGGAAGAAGCCACGAAACCGACCCTTCTGCAGCCGCCTCTACTCCACCCTCCAAGACGCCGTAGCTCACCTTGAGACTTCCGCCACCCTTCAGACCAATTCCCAGCCTTAGCCAAGTGTCGGTCTCATCCAGAACCACCTGATTCCCGATCATTGCGAAATCTTCCTGAAGGAGGTCTTCCTCGTCGTTGTAAACTCCCCATTCCGCGTAGGCCTCTCCAGTGAGCTTCAGGTCCCACCCTTCTGGCAGCTCAGGACCAGACGTCCAGTCCTTGTCAACAAGCTCCGCCTTTGTCGGTTGTTTTGAATGATCTAGGGGAAGCGTCCACTCCGGCCGTGTCTCCGTTTCGATTTTCTCAAGCAGTTTCTCGAGCAACTTCATTTCCCCTCCTTCTTAGTCATTTTTCGACCTTAGATCGCAGTAGAGTCCGACCAAGATTTCGCTCCAAGAGAACCTCCACCTCCCATGCAAAATGCTAATTTCAGTTTCTTTGGCATAGGAGGGGGTTTATTGAGTTTCTCATTGTTCCAGAGGATTGAGTAAGTCCCCATCTTTTCATAGAAAAAGCCGCCTGACATGCGGCTGCCCCTAAACTGGTATTCTCCCGGACCATTTTATAAAAACGTAAAGCGAACGTTACCAGGGTGTAAAAACCCAAGCCAGCGTTGGCGTAGCAAAATCCGTGCCTCGCCAACGTCAATTTCACCAAATCCATGATCTCTGGATGAATGTTATCCTTCACCCCGGGAAATTTGAGTTGCCTGTCGATCGCGGCAGCCAGAGGCCCAAGGGATTTCTTGTAGTCGTTGAATCGAAATCACCATCTCAGGTTTTTCCAGATGGATTAGAGAGGCTTAACGAGCAAGCATTTCAACTCGTTGGATAATAGGTTCTGTGTGGCCTCTTGCCCACGCGGTCCCTGGTCCTCCCTCGACAAGCTCGCGTCAGGCGAGAGGTCAGGGCACTGATAACAGTGCCCCATCTTTTTCTTTTGCGGCGGTCTAGAGAACTCACAGTCTGTAAGTATGCTCGCTCATTCCTCTCCTCACCAAACCCGACTTCAGGCGGGTATCCGGTCCTGTCTTCTCGATCAGCCTGCAAGAGTCGTTCTGCGTGACGGCGAGCATAGCATTACTGGAGGAGAGCTCATCGAAAAGGCAGATCGGCTTGCTGGTGGACTTGATTTGGCAATCGGAGACCGGGTAGCTTTTCTGGCGCCTAACACTATCGAAGCTGTTGCTGTTGTTCTTGCGTGTTACCTTCACGGACTCATTGCGGTGCCCTTGAATTACCGTTTCACGGCTGCCGAGGCAGGCCACGTGATTCAGAAAGTGCGGCCATCGGTGTTGATCGGGGACGGTGATCGACAAGAGGTTCTTGAAGAGATTGTGGCAGAATTTCCAGATCTGGACACAGTGGGGATTGGATGGGATGCGGACCTTTCGTTTGAAGAGTTGCTCCTCGCTGAACCGGCCGATCCTGAGGGAGTTTCGGAAGATGCTCTTGCACTCATTCTTATGACCTCTGGTTCCACCGGGGAGCCGAAAGGAGTCGTCCACACCCACCAGACCGTTTGGGAGGGAGCACACAGCGCGAAAGAGGCCTATGGATACTCGGAAAAAGACGTGCTCCTCGTCAGCAAACCGATCAGTCATGCCGGAGGACTGCAAACCCAGCTCTTCGGAGGAATCTTCGGAAAAGCCCATATCGTTCTTTCCATGCGTCCGAAACCTTCCGATGCGGTCACACTGATTCAGAAGCACAAGGTCACCGTCTCTGCTCTTCTCGCGAGTGACTTTCTCGATTTCATTGAGTATCTTGAGGACACCGGAACCCATCTGCCTACGGTCAATCGGTTTGTCGCCTCAGGAGACGCGGTCCCTCACGACCTCCATGAGCGATTTGCGAAGATCTTCGGGTTTGATCCCACGGAGGGTTGTGGCATTTCCGAGGTAGCCGCCTATTTCACGATGAACCCGATGGATGGAACCAATCGCCGCGGTTCTATCGGAATCCCCACCCCCCGTTTCAAGGTCCGGATCGTCGATGACGAAGGGAAGGACGTTCCTCAAGGAGAAACTGGTGAGATTGTCGTGCAATCCAAAGCAGTCACACCGGGCTACTGGGAAGACCCCGAAAGAACTCAAGAGCTTTTTCGGGATGGGTGGATGCTTACTGGCGACCTCGGGCACAAGGACGAAGATGGTTTCTTCTGGTTCAAGTGCCGTAAGAAACTCCTCATCGTCCGCAGGGGCTCAAATATCTCACCGATCGAGGTAGAAGACCATCTTGACGAGCACCCCAAAGTGCACGCTTCTGTGGTGGTCGGAGTCAAAGACAGGAGGGACGGGGAAGTCCCGGTCGCCTTTATTGCGCCTTTGGATCCTGAAGATATTCCGACCACGGAGGAGCTTACCCGCTTCGCCGCGGAACAACTAGCTTCCTACAAGATCCCCGTAAGATTTCTTTTCCGTTCTGAGTTACCGAGAACCGCTACCGGCAAGTTTGACCGAAACGAACTCCATGAGGAGGCAGTTGTAGCTTACGTAGACGCCGTTTCGTCCGACAAAAATAACCGAGACTAAAATCCATGAAGGCTCATAGGAGCCTCCTCCTCAGCCTTCTCCAATCTCGCAGCATGGATCATTTCATCAAGCCGAGGGTCGTAGAGCAAAATCTCGTTACCTTTCATCTCCCCGTATACCCCGAAATCTTTCGTGTAAATGTTTGCGGGAAAGACCGTCGGCTGGATCACACCATCCTCCTCAGGTGGTGCGCCTTTCATCCACTGGCTACCCCCGGAGTTGATTTCTAGAATTCCATTCGTTTCTATTTCGGTTAAAGCACTCGAGCGAACGTAAGTTTCAAGAACCGAGACCCCATTCAAGTAGATCACATGCAGCAACCAGCCGTCCGGTCTGGGATTTGGTTTTTCGCTCCGTCGTCCGGCATCATTTTTAATCCACAGTCGGGCGGACGAGGGTATGACAGTCTCATTGATTTTAAAATAGAGTACGTGCTCCCAATTCTCATCTTCCAATGCCAGAACCGCGCCGTAAGCGTCAAAGCGCTCTCGATGAAAATCCTCTAGATCATCATCTTTTACCAAAAGACCCTTGCCGCTCTCCCTGAGCAGTCTTCGCTCCAGCTGGCTTCTGGATTCACCAATCCTCGCTTCAGCAAACGAAGGTAGAAGCAGAGACAAGGCAAAAAACGCACGAATGAAGATTGAAGAATATGGGGCGATTCTCATGGATGCGATGTTGGACGACAGACTAGCAACCAACAACGAAAAAAAAATTCTGAGACGAATTACCGAGGTCGGGATAGGCTAAAGCAGTGTTGCACCCATACCGGATCTTCGCTACCTTTACGGTTGTTGCGAGCACCCCATGCCATTCACTTACAAAGAGATTCCTGCTCTTGCCCTTTGGGAGCCTATCCATCGAGACGACTGGGGCACGGCTGAAGCGAGGCATTTTCTGGAAAGAGCCGGGTTCGCTTCCCACCCGGAGGCGATAGAGGAGGTCCTTGACCTTGGACCTGCCAAGACCTGCGAACGTTTCTTTCCCCGATCAGAATTCGTAATACCTGAATGGATCGACGAATCCATCGCGACTTCCGAGAAGATTGCTAGTGACGCTAAGGCAGCAGAAGATAAGGAAGAACGAAACCGGCTGTACCGCGAGAAACGCCAACATGACCAAGAAGCAGTGCTCCTCCTTGAGCACGAATGGCTTTTGCGAGCTGCCATGCCCGAGACTGGGTTCCGTGCAAAGTGGGAGTTGTTTCTTTCGGACGTCTGGGTGGTCGGAAAGCGAACTGTCCGCTACCCTAAATGGCTCACTTCCTACTGGCAGTCTCTCGCATCCCTATCCGATGTCCCATACCCAAAATTCTGCAAGCTCTTTAGCCGTGAGCCCGCAATGGTCCGTTATCTTGACCTCAACCGAAACTCGAAATCCAAGCCAAACGAGAATTTTGCAAGAGAACTATTTGAGCTCTTTACCCTTGGGGAAGGGAATTATACCGAAGCCGATATCAAGGAAGCCGCTCGCGCCTTTACCGGCCGACGTCTCTACGGAAACCGCTACCTCGAGGTGAAGAAACACTTCGACGGGGGGAGAAAAACGGTCTTCGAACAGACGGGCAACTGGGATGGTGATCAGATCATTGACCTCATTTTCGAAAAACCGGCAGCCCGGGTCTTCTTACCGAATGAAGCGATCCGATTCTACCTCACCCACGAGGAACTCGATCCGCGTAGACTCGCCGTCCTCGGGGGTCTTTGGGCAGAGGAAGACTTTCGATTGGACGCACTGAGGCGTAGACTCTTTTCTTCCCGAGCGTTTTACGCCCTGGACTTTCGGGGCAACCGCATCAAGAGCCCCGTTGAATTGTATATTGGGTCTCTACAAAGGTTTGGACTTCAGCCCATCCCAATGCCTCGCTACAGCACTCGCCACTTGCGAGCCATGGGCCAGGAACTCTTTGAACCTCCCAACGTGCGCGGTTGGATTGGAGGCGAGGCGTGGATCAATGCAGGTAAATTGGCTGCCAGAAGACAAGCCATCGCCGAACTATTCCAAGACTTCTCGGAGAAAAGCCTCAATGCGGATGACCAATATCGCATTGATCGGGAGCGAGGTCGGCAAGACCACCTCTCCTTCCGCGTCGACATCGACCGTCTCGTCGAAAGGATCGGCCCGACCAACAACGACTTCATTCAATTCGTCAATGACCAGATATTGATCAACCCGCCGGGTCCCACATTTTTTCGAAGGGTTCGCGATCATCTCGGAAACAAAGCTCATCCCGCAGAGGTTCGGGAGGTCTTGGTGACCATCCTTCAGTCTCCTCATTACCAACTCAGTTAGAACCATGGAAGCCGACTCCCTTTTCCCCCGAACGACCAGGCGCGAATTTCTCCGGACTGGCGGAAAGGCGATGAGCTTTCTTGCTCTGAGTCAAGTGGCTCCCTCCTTTGTTGCCCGTGCAGCCTCTCTCAGAAGCCCACGACCGGACAAGGACTCGACCATCCTTGTCCTTGTCCAACTCGCGGGAGGAAATGACGGGCTCAATACGGTCGTACCCTTTGAGGATGACCGGTATTACAAGCTTCGGCCGACTCTGGGAATCGACAAAAAAGACGTCCTCCCTCTCAATGAACTTTCCGGACTCCCTACGAGCTGCGAAAGCCTCCACCGGCTATTCTCGGATGGCAAACTCAGCGTCTTGCAAAACGTAGGCTATCCCAATCCAAACCGCAGCCACTTCCGGTCCATGGAGATTTGGGAAACTGGATCAGATTCGGACGACGTGGAGCCAACCGGATGGGTTTCCCGTTTCTTCGACAACTCCTGCGCCGGTTCTCCTGATGAGGATGATCCAAAAGGGATTTATCTTACGCAACAGGCGCCCCAGGTCTTCGACTCGGACGAATTCCTCAACATCTACGGGGCCGCGTCTTTCTCCAAGAAAGGATCCGCCGGAGATCGGAAACTATTGGAGGAACTGAGCGAGCTGAAAGTCGGCGAGCAGGAGCCAATGCACTTTCTGAGTCATACTTATCTCGATGCGCTGGCGATGGATGAAAAGATTGCAAGGGTGTTGGCGAATCATCGGAGGAAGGCAGTGTATCCGGAGTCACAGATCGCTAATTCGCTTAGCAAAGTAGCGCGAATGATCCGGGCCGGTCTCGATACCCGGGTCTACTTCGTTTCTCTCGGTGGTTTTGACACCCACAGCAACCAGATTTACCGCCAGCCTCAGCTTCTGAAGCAACTCTCGACCGCACTTCTAGCGTTCCAAAACGACCTGGAGGCCGATGGTCTTGACTCCCAGGTGTTGACGATGACCTTCTCTGAGTTTGGCAGACGCCCTCGCGAGAACGAAAGCAACGGAACGGACCACGGGACCGCGGCTCCTCTCTTTGTGATGGGTAAAAACGTTTCAGGATCGGTAATGGGCGACGCACCCAATCTCGACCTCCCTAGGAACGGAGATCTTACCTACGAAACCGACTTTCGAAGCGTCTATGCTACGGTGCTGGAAAATTGGTTGAACTGCCCCTCAGAACCAGTCCTCGGTGGACGGTTTGATACGGTCCCATTCCTTCGAGGCTAGAGCAAGGTCCTGCGTAGCGGAGGCAACTACTCCTAGAATCGGTAGGTCAGACCAAGGGTAAATCCGCTCCCGCTGAAGTCGATCTCATCTCCAGCAGCGAAACCGCCGCCTGCCGAATCGACCTCCGCGTCAAGAAGCTGGTACCGCCACTCGAGGAAAACCCTCCAATCGCTGAGAGAAATTTCTACACCAGCGTTGCCAAACCACCCTTGTTCATTCTTCAACTCGAAACCATCTTCTCCCGAAAACTGGTAGTATCCAGCCCCAAGCCCCGCAAAGAGAGAAACGATCGGAATCGGAAACCGTAACATCAGTGCCGCCTCGATCGGGATCATATCTACGGAAGGGTCGCTGAAAGAAAAATAGCCTGCTCGAACATCTACACCGAGGACTCCAATCACTTGGCCGCGCACAACCGCTCCACCTCCGTAGCCTTCATCCAAATCCTGGGGCTTCCACCACGCACCGTAACCGCCGGCTTCCAAGTCGATGAGGAAGGCCTTGGCAGGTGCAAACGAAAGGCACAATAGCGATGCAGCAAGAATGACTCTTTTCATCCCAAAAGAGGAGCAACAACAAGTATGGGACGCAACGCCAAAGCCGACATGATGGCTCCGCAGTCCGATCAAATCACCACAAAACTCCTGCCGAAAGCTTATACCCAATTACAGCAGGTCATTCCACTTCGCACCCAACGCCTCACGAAGTCGGCGGGCTGTTGTGATGAGGATGTTGATCTGCCCAGATTCAATCTTCTGAAGAGTCCTCAGCGCAATTCCGGCCCTCTCGGCCACTTTTTCCTGAGTCAACGAGCGTTTTAACCTTTCTCGCCGAACCTTTTCTCCAAACTCCTTTAGTTCCGGCAAAAGTTCTTCTCTGGGCACTCCCGATGGCATCCCCTATTGTGGGGTAAATTCATCCTTGCAAGAACGACCCAATGGATCGTAAAACACCCTGTTGAATCGACCCCTTCATCAAAGTTATCAGACAAACTTCTAGGATATCGTCCTACCTCGAATAGCTTGCCATCAAAGCCGGGAAAACGTATCTACTGTCATCACCAGACTACTATCGCTCTAACGAGCCGCTTTTCATGAGATCTCTTCTTTTAACCCTCATCATTTTGCCTGTTTCGCTAGCCGCTGAAAAAAGCGAAAGAGAACTTTCTCCCGAAGACGCTGAAAACAAAGTCGAGCAGGAGATGGCGGCACGGGAGGCAAAGAAAGCCTCCGAACGTTCGGAGCTTCTCGCAGTAGCAGCTACCACAGAGACAGAGCAACCCCTCCCGAACGGCAAAAAGCTCATTCTGCGCAGGGTG
>JBCDMB010000044.1 GCA_038744685.1 Verrucomicrobiota bacterium | reverse complement strand
CTCCGACGAGCGAGTTAGGCCCATTCTCGGGAGCGGCGCAAACAAACGCCTTCCCATCCGCAGAAAAACACTTTAACCATCAACCACACTAACAATCGAAAATACGATAGTCCCCTGACAACCAGAACGGGGGAGGCTCACGCTATCGAAAGCCCTTGAGACCCGATTTCGATCCCGATATCGAATCCCGAGTGTATTCCATTTCAGTAGCGAAATAATAACATTGGGCTAAGATGGGACCGCAGATGTCTGTCACGATTGGCTCATGTTCAAAGATTTTCCCTTTTGACTGACTTTATCACACTTTAATCGCTCGGGATTTATGGATTCTACAGGAATGGAGACTCCGGCCCTCGTTCTTCAATTGACTGCCGCAAAGTCTTTGCAGGTTGCATTCCGGCAGGGGCCGCTTTATCGCTGTGAGGCTTCATGAAAATCCTTGTAGCAGACAAAATTTCTCCTTCGGGCGTTGAGTTTCTTCGCAATCAGGACGGTTGCGAAGTCTTGGAAGCTTACGGAAGCTCGCCGGAAGAGATTCTGAAACTCGTCTCCGATGTAAACGCGATTGCGGTGCGCTCGGAGACGAAAGTAACCAAGGAGGTGATTGCGGCCGCTCCTGAGTTGAAAGTGGTCGGGCGTGCCGGGGTGGGTGTAGATAACATTGATATCGAGGCAGCCACCGACTCCGGCGTCATTGTGATGAACACGCCTTCGGGGAATACCATTGCCACAGCAGAGCTTACCTTCACACACATTTTGGCCGGGACGCGTCCGATTTCCCAGGCAGATCGTTCGATGAAAGGTGGACGTTGGGATAGGAAAATTCTATCCGGATCGGAATTGATGGGGAAAACACTAGGAGTCTGTGGAATGGGCCGGATTGGTGCAGAAGTTTCCAAGCGGGCAATCGTTTTTGGCATGACGGTTCTGGCCTATGACCCGTTTTTGACCAAGAGCCGGGCGAAGGCTCTAGGGGTGGAGATGGTTTCTTTTGAGAACCTTTGCCAGCAGTCGGACTACATCACGGTTCACATGCCGATGACCGACAATACCCGGCATATGATAGATTCGGCTGCGATCGCCTCTATGAAAGACGGAGTGCGCTTGTTCAACTGCGCCCGGGGAGGAATCATTGAAGAGAAGGCTCTCGTTGAAGCCTTGAAGAGCGGGAAAGTCGCGGCAGCGGGTCTGGATGTATACGAAAGTGAACCTCTGGCCGAAGACAGCGAGTTACGAAAGATCGATAACCTCGTTCTTACCCCTCACCTTGGAGCCTCAACCAGGGAGGCGCAGGAAAACGTGGGTGTGGAAATCGCCGAGAATATCTACGAGGCTCTAAGAGGGGGTATGGTGCGCAACGCCCTGAACATGCCGACAGTCGATCCAAAAGACCTCGAAATGCTCTCCCCTTACCTCGATCTGGGGCAGAAGCTCGGCACGTTTGTCCAGCAACTCAGTAGTGGGACTGTGGAAAAACTACGCATTACCTACTACGGTAAGATTGTCGACTTCGATGCTTTGCCACTTTCCCGGGCGATCCAGCGGGGTTATCTGAATCACATCAGCGGTGGTGCGGTCAATGATGTCAACGCACCTTCAAAGTTGGCAGGCCTTGGTGTCGAAGTCGAGGTGATCAAGAGTAACAAGGATTGCGGCTACACGGAGTTGATTGAGGTCCAGGCAGTCGAAGATTCCGGCAAGACCCGGACGGTTAGCGGATGTCTCTTTGGCCTCGGGCAGGAACCGAGGATCGTGTCGATTGATGGTCACGGCCTTGAGGTGAATACCTCCGGGACACTGCTGGTTTTGAAAAACAAGGATGTTCCTGGGATCGTCGGATTTATCGGAACCACTCTGGACAAGGACGGCGTCAACATAGCGAACCTGTCCTTGAGCCGTGATCGCGGGATGGGCTATGCGGTGAGTGTTTACGAATTGGATACAGCACCTTCAGTGGCTACGGCCGAGGCGATCACCGAGCACGAGGCGATCGAAAAGTATAAGGTGATCCAGTTGTAGGAAAATCGAAATCGGGATCGAAAACAGACAAGCAAAGCGCGGAGATACCGAAACGAAAAAGCTTCCATTGATGGACTCCGATGCCGATTTGGATTTCGATTTTGAGAGGCTTGTGCCTATCATAGGGAGGTCGTTGGGATGATTATTTTGATCTTAGCCTGCGCCATTATTGGCTACCTCTTTGGTTCGCTTTCCTTTGCAGTATGGATCGCAAAGGGTAAAGGGGTTAACATTCTCGAGGTGGGAAGCCGGAATCCGGGTGCTACCAACGTAAAGAGAGTTCTCGGGCGTAAGGCGGGCAATACGGTATTCGTCTTGGATTTTCTCAAAGGCTGTCTTGCGGTTGCAGTAGGGCTCTGGATTGCGGGAGACTACGGGGGGATTGCAGGAGCAGTCGGGGCAGTGGTTGGCCACAGTGCCTCGATCTTTATCGGTTTCAAAGGAGGCAAGGGCGTTGCAGTCACCATGGGTGGTCTACTGGTTCTGATGCCGCTGGTCTTGATCTCTGGCGTGCTGGTTTGGGTCGTGACTTTCTACACCACCCGGTTCGTCTCGCTTGCGTCTATTCTATTCGCGTTGTCTCTCCCACTTTTTGGCTGGTGGTTTCACTCGATTGGCTGGCCAGTCTCCAAGGCCATGGTCGTGTTTGCTGCGGTGATTGCCGTCTTGATTGTCGTGCGGCATCGATCCAATCTGGTCCGTTTACTCAAAGGGGATGAGCACAAGTTTAACAGACCATCTTAGCGCGTGGAGTTCGAACGCTGTAGAGAAACTACTGGAGTCGTTTCTGCATTCGCCGAATCTTCCCGCGCATAGAGTTGCGAAGGAGAAACGGTGATGAGCAGCGAACCTGCGAGAATTCGCATTGGTCTGTTGGGCTTCGGAACGGTAGGGCAAGGCGTCTATAAAAGTCTGGAGAAACGTGGGGCGGAGTTGACCCTTGAAATTGGTGCGCATCTGGAGATTGCTGGAATTGTCGTTCGTGATCTTGGCAGAAAGAGGGACGTTTCCGTTGAAGAAGGTCTTTTGACTGACGATCCTGAGGGATTGCTGGCGGACCCGACAGTCCCGATTCTTTGTGAGTTGGTGGGGGGGGTCGATGAAGCTCTTGTCTGGACGCGTTTAGCTTTGGAGAATGGGAAGACAGTCGTCACTGCGAACAAGGCTCTTCTCTGCGACCATGGCGAGGAGTTGATGGCGATTGCTGAGGCCCGTGGAGGGCGACTCTTTTTTGAGGCAAGTGTTGCAGGCGGAATTCCCGTGATCAAGGCGCTGCGTGAAGGATTGGTGGCGAACCGTTTTGACCGCATCTACGGAATCCTCAACGGAACCTCGAATTACATCCTTACCCGGATGGAGCGTGAACAGATCTCTTTCGAACCCGTTTTGGATGCTGCCCGTGACTTGGGATATGTGGAAGCGGATGAGTCTCTCGATCTCGATGGTTGGGATGCTGCCCACAAAACGGTCATTTTAGCTTGGCTGGCCCATCGGTTGTGGGTGCCGACTGCGGAAATGATCGTCGAGGGCATCCGAAAGATCACTTTGGACGATATGAGGTTTGCTGGTGAGCTAGGCTATAGAATCAAGTTGATCGCGAGTATTCAGCGGCTGTCGGATTCGGAAAGTGTGGCGCTCTCGGTTCGCCCCACTTTGGTGCCACTGGAATCTTTGATGGCTGATGTGAACGATGCTTTTAATGCGGTCCGTTTGGAAGGCGATGTAGCGGGCCCGACGGTCTTGATCGGTCGGGGCGCGGGGCAGGACCCTACGGCGAGCGCTGTAGTCTCGGATCTCGTGGATGCCGGCCGGGCAAGGGTGAGTGAAGTTCATCCTCGTTCCGGGACAGCTCGACCCGGTGATGCGACTAGGACGGCCACTCTCGAGGAAATTCAGCAGGAGTACTACGTTCGGTTGAACGTCGACGATGAACCGGGTGTTCTTGCTAAGGTCGCTGGATCCTTTTCGCAGGGTCAGATCAGCATAGCGACTGTGATCCAGCGCGAACATAGCGGGGAGGGGACTGCTGCCTTGGTTCTGGTGACCCATGTATGCACGGAGGCGGCACTACGGAATACGCTTGAGGACCTCTGCCGGGAGTCCTTTGTCCGGGGAGCATTTCTCGTCTGCCCGATTTTGCAGCCGAACTGAATGGCTAGAATTGTGCAGAAGTTTGGCGGGACCTCGGTTGGAGACGTGGACCGCATCAAGAAAGTCGCCGAGCGGATTCAGAGAACAGTGGAAGATGGCAATGAGGTTGCCGTGATCGTGTCCGCACGCTCTGGAGTAACGAATGAACTTATTTCACGGGCAAAAGCACTGAATCCTTCTCCGAACGAGCGTGAGATGGATCTGCTGCTCGCGGTCGGGGAGCAAGAGACGATCGCTTTGGTGACCATGGCGCTTCACGCGTTGAACGTTCCGGCAATCTCCCGCACGGGAGCACAGGCGGGTATCCTGACGGATCCTTCCCATACGCGTGCCCGCATTCTGAGTATTTCCGGAGGAGACATCGATTCTCAGCTTCGACTGGGAAACGTGGTGATCGTCGCGGGCTTTCAGGGGGCAAACGTGGACGGTCAGACAACGACTCTTGGCCGTGGAGGGTCCGACCTGAGTGCGATTGCGATGGCGGCTGCTTTGAAAGCGGATCTTTGCCAGATTTACACTGATGTCGAAGGAGTCTTTACGGCAGATCCACGAATCGTGCCGGATGCACGAAAGTTGGACGAGATTGCTTACGAAGAGATGCTGGAGCTCGCGAGTAGCGGTTCAAAGGTGATGCAAACCCGCGCTGTGAAATTTGCCCAGAAGTATGGAGTGCGCTTTGAAGTGCGCTCCAGTTTTAACGACCAACCAGGAACAATTGTGAAAGAGGAAGTGGTTTCCATGGAAGATGTAGCGGTTAGTGGAGTGGCTCTCGACCGCAATCAGGTAAAGATAGTCGTCAGCGATATTCCGGACCGTCCGGGCACGGCAGCGAGGATCTTTCAGGTATTATCGGACGAAGGCGTTTTGGTCGATATGATCGTTCAGAATCTGGGTCGTGAAGGTCGTGCAAATCTCACTTTTACAGTGCCAGAGGAGGATGCGTTTCGCGCCGAGCGGGCGGTACGTGGTCTGTTGGAGGAGTTTGCGGATGCAACGGTTGCCACCTACGACCGTGTCGCAAAGCTGTCCGCGGTCGGCGTCGGAATGCGTTCCCACACCGGGGTCGCCGGTAAGTTTTTTCGGGCTCTGGCCGAGAAGAAGATCAATATCCAGATGATCAGTACGTCGGAGATCAAGATCTCGGTCGTAATCGGTATTGACGAAGCCGACGAAGCGGTGCGAGTCCTTCACGAGGTGTTCGAGTTATCGGCGGCAAAGGGATGATGCTTTGCTTTTCGAACAGCGAAATGAAGGGAATCTTTTCGAACGGAGCGGCGACTTCAGTCGCCGAACGATTTAGACGCTGCGGACGGGGCGGAGCCCGTCCCTCCCAGAGAAACACAGTGGATCTCATAGCGAACGTTGTGCCTCTAGATAGTAGTGAAGCGGCGAGAGTCGTTTCGAGCGTGGTGTAAGGTGAGATACATCTCTACCAGAGGTGGTGTAGAGCCGGTTCCTTTCCGCGAGGCCGTTTCCACGGGTCTTGCTCCAGACGGCGGCTTATTCGTCCCGGATGAGCTTCCGAATCTGGCTGACCAGATTCCGACCTGGGAGGGACTGTCTTACGTTGATCTGTGTTGTGAGCTCTTCGCTATTTTCGCTACCGATATTCGTTCATCCGAACTTAGAGAAACGGTGGAGAAGGCCTAC
The DNA here is from genome assembly GCA_038744685.1 of Verrucomicrobiota bacterium. NCBI lineage: Bacteria > Pseudomonadati > Verrucomicrobiota > Verrucomicrobiota bacterium. Next base: position 13,045 of record JBCDMB010000044.1, on the reverse strand, counting down.
CGTGGATTCGACGATCCGATGACCGCTCCGGTCCGACGTCTGGGAGGTGGAGTTTCTGTTCTAGAGTTGTTTCACGGTCCGACGCTGGCCTTCAAGGACTTTGCCCTGCAATGGCTAGGGGAGCTTTACGGAAAGCAGATCGAGCGGGACGGTCGCCCGATCGCGGTTCTGGGGGCTACTTCGGGTGATACGGGAGCGGCAGCTATTCATGGTCTGTTGGGAAGAGAGGGTGTTTCGATCTTTATCCTCTACCCAGATGGGCGGGTAGCGCCGCTGCAGGAGAGACAAATGACCTGCACAGGTGCAGAAAATGTATTTCCTTTGGCAATACAGGGTAGTTTTGACGACGCCCAAAAGTCCTTGAAGGAAATTTTCAGGGATCAGGAGTTTCGGGAAGGTGTCCGTCTCTCAGCGGTCAACTCAATCAACCTGGCGCGGATCCTTGCGCAGATTGCGTATTACATCTTTGCGAGCTTGAAGGTTCCTGCTGGGAAGAGAGAGAAAGTTCGTTTCGTTGTCCCAACTGGAAATTTTGGAAATGTTCTGGCCGGGTGGATGGCGGCTAGAATGGGTATGCCCGCAAAAGGCTTTGTGGTAGCGACCAACCAAAACGATATCCTCCATCGGTTCTTCACCACGGGCAATTACGAGTTGGATCGGGTGCGGCCCAGCCTTGCGCCGTCCATGGATATTCAAGTCGCTTCCAACTTTGAGCGCTTTCTTTTCTATGTAGCCAACGAAGACTGCGAACAAGTGAAGTTGTGGATGGAAGAGTTTGCAGAGTCTGGCAGAGTGAGGCTTCCACTGAGCGATGACTGGGGTTTCACTAGTACGGCAACTCTGGATAGTGAAATCGAAGAGAGAATCCGGACTGTTCACGAGAGGTTCGACTACACCGCAGATCCACACACAGCGTGTGGGTTTTCCTGGGACCCGGTTGAAGGGGAGGAAACCATTGTTTTAGCGACGGCGCATCCGGCCAAATTCCCTGATACGATTCGGGATTCGATTGGAATCGACGTGATCCATCCTTCTTTGGAAGCGTTGAAGAATCGGGAGATCGTAAAGTTTCCAGTTGAGGGAACGGTAGACCGGATACAGGGTTTTATCCGTTCTCACCTACCCAAGTGAAAAAGTTAAACGTCTCGGTCTGTATCCTGGCGAAGGACGAAGAAGCGAATCTTCCTCGGTGTCTTGCACCTCTGGAAGCTTTTGACGAAGTCATCGTGTTGGATTCCGGGAGCGAGGACAAAACCGTGGAAATCGCCCGGCAATGGGGGGCTACCGTAATTGAGGAGTCCTGGCAGGGCTTTGGTGCGACCCGCAAGAAGTTGTTTCAGGCTGCCTCGAAACCGTGGATTTTGTGGTTGGACGCAGATGAGGTGGTTCCACAGGGCTTGGTCGATGAGATCCAAAAGGTTGCGGGGATGAAGTCCAACAGGAACGGGTTCTGGATCAACCGTATCACCTACATTGGCAAGAAGCGTTTTCATCATGGCAATTGGTATCCGGATTGGAATCTTCGCTTCTTCCGCACCGAAGGTTGGTTCATGGAGGAGCGGGATGTTCATGAACGGATCCAAGTGCACGGGGAGACGGGTCGCTTCTTCTCCTGTATCGATCACTACAGCTACCGCAATTGGGCGGAGCGAAAGGAACGGTCGCAACGATATGCAAAGTTGTGGGCTGCAGAAGCTTTTCGGGACGGGCGGAGAGTCACCTTTTTTGACCAGGTGGGCCACTCTTTCGCCTGCTTCGTAAAGGCGTTCTTCCTTAAACTGGGTTTTCTGGATGGTTTCTCCGGGCTTCGCCTAGCCTTTTCGAATGCGTCGGAAGTGTCGGACAAGTACCGGCGGCTCCGCCTTTCTTGGACAAGATATGGGGCTGGAGGCTGAGGAATGCGGTCGAAGCAGTGCGTGGCGAAACGACGCTGGTCATTTCGAAAGGAGCGGCGACTTCAGTCGCCGAGTGGTTATTGAAGAAGTCCCCAGGAGTTGTATCTGATCCGTTTTTTCGGCAGCTGAACCGACTACGCCAAGGCTTCGTCGCTCAAGAGCATCCGTTCCTTTTGGGCAGGCATTTTTACGGCTGATGATCTTCGGGAAGCTTCATCGATACGTGTTGTTCGAAGTGTTCGTCTTCGTAGCAGGCGCAGTAGCGGTTTTTTTGTTCGTATTCCTCACGGGTAACGCTGTTCGCGGAGCAATTGCGATGTTGGCGGAGGGCCAGATTTCACTTCGTTTGTTTTTTCAGATTCTCTGGATGATGATCCCCTATGTGGGAGTATACGCGCTCCCGCTCGGTTTCTTGGCAGGAATTCTCCTCGCGCTCGGGAGGCTTTCCTCAACAAGGGAAATCCTCGCAATGAAAGCGTCGGGATCGAGTGTGTGGTCGATTGCACGGCCTATCTTTTTGATGGCGTTGATTGGTTGCGGATTTTCGGCGTGGTTCAACAACGAGCTTGGTCCGAAGAACAAAGGAGCCTACCGGGAGAGATTAGCGAACAGCCTCGAAGAGGATCCGCTCCGCTTTTTCAAGGCAGGGTCCTTCGTTCGCGATTTTCCGGGGTATGTCGTTTTCGTTCAGGAACGCGACGGAGAGGAAATGCGGGGGTTTGAGGTTTGGGAGTTGGGAGACGAAGGGAGGGTGAGCCGCTACCTTCACGCGGAATCGGCACGTATCGAATTTTTGCGAGAGCAATCCACCTTGCTCTTTACTCTGCGGAACGGCCGATTCGAGGATCGTGAGCCCAATCCGAACTATGATCAGCCTCCTACGATCAGTCTCATTGGCAACATAAAGGAGTTTCCCTTGCGACTGGAGTTGGATTCGATTCTCCGTCGTGGAACGGATTTCTCGCAAAAGCCATCTTACCTCACCTTTAGCCAACTTCGGGAGCAGATTAGAGAAGATCCGGAAAATTCTTTGGAATATCGTGTCCAGATCCAACAGAACCTCGCTATGTCGATTTCGATTTTCTCGTTGGTCATTGTTGCGATTCCGCTCGGGATTCGAGTGGGCCGGAAGGAGACGCTCACCAACTTGGGTGTAGCCCTTGGGTTAGCGATGTTGTATTACTTTTTGGTGACGGTTGCGACTTGGTTTATGGAGGTGCCGGCGGCACTACCGGAACTGCTGATTTGGCTTCCGAACGTTCTCTTCATCTCCCTCGGAATCTGGTTGATGAATCGGGCAAACCAGCATTGATGCTTTACCCGGCTGGTGCGAAATCGATCTGTCTCTTGAAGCGGTCGACTCGCTCGGTGACTACGCGGATGGTTTCCCCGAGACGATAGGTCCGCCCTTTACGCTTCCCTCTGAGGCTGGTGCCGTCGTGGGAAACGAGATAGTGGTCGTCGCGGAGAGTAGAAATGTGGACGAGGCCGAAGGCTAGAGAGTGGGATAACTCGATAAAGAGACCATGGTTTTTCACATCGGTGATCACTGCGTCAAAGATCGTTTTCTTGCCTGGCTTTGCGAGTTCCCGTTCGAAGAACTCAAGCAGCTTAACCTTTACCGATTCCCGTTCAGCGTCCGTGCTGTTTCTTTCGGTGATGGAGAGGTGTTCTCCGATCGATTCGAGCTTTGCCTGAGTGTAGACGATACCGAGGTTTTTTGGAGCACTGTCGATTCCGCGTTTGAGAAGCAGGTTTTCGAAGACTCGATGGACGATTAGATCCGAGTAGCGGCGGATCGGGGAGGTGAAGTGAGTGTAGTCGTTTTTGCAGAGGCCGTAGTGGCCATCCGGCGAGGCGCGGTAGCAGGCTTGCTTGAGACTACGGAGAAACTGGATCCTGAGCGTGTAGGCCTGTGGATGATCGTTGATTGCCGTCAACATTCGGGTGATCTCACGCCGGCGAGTCAGATCCCCCACAGAAAGGCCAACGGTCGCTAGATATTCTCGAAACTCTTCCAGCTTCTCTGTATCCGGCTCGTCATGGACTCGATACAGGCAGGGTAGACCGAGGCGGCGGATCTCTTTCGCAACCGCCTCGTTTGCAGCGAGCATGTACTCCTCAATGAGCTGGTGGCTCTCATCGTTTACGATACTTTCGATTCGGTCGGCAGCACCTGTCTCATCGACGTAAATCTTCACTTCGGGCATATCCAGGTCGAGGCTACCATCTTTCATCCGGCCCTTGCGGAGTCTTTCAGCAAAGAACCAGAGCTTCCGGATCGTTTTGCGGAGCTCCTTTATTTCTTCGCTATCGAGACTCTTTAGGTCTCTGCCAATCGATCCGGTTTGATGCTTGGGTGGGAGAGGTGCATTGCGAATCGCATCGAGATCGTTCTCGGTCATCATGGCGTAGGCCTGCCGATAGGTAAGCCGTTTGTTGCTCCGGATGACAGTGTTGGCAAAACGCCACGAGACCAGCCTCGCCTGAGGGGTGAAGTCGAGAAAGACTGCCTTTGTAAGGCGATCCTCATCCTCGACCAGACTGCAGATGCCGTTTGAGAGTTTGTGCGGGAGCATCGGGATGACTGTCCCGGTCAGATAAGTTGAGTTGCCTCGCTTGGACGCCTCGATATCGAGGGGGGAGCCGGGCTTGACGTAGGCATTGACGTCGGCGATGTGAACACCGACCCGCCAGTTTCCGTCCTCTAGCTTCTCAAGTGAAATCGCATCGTCAAAATCCTTGGCGTCGTCGGGATCTATGGTGACGGTGAATAGATCACGGCAGTCCAGACGTCCCCTGCGACCTTCCGTGGAAACCGAAGAAGGAACGTTTTCTACTTGTTGCATGACCTCGTCCGGGAAGTCGGGATCGAGATCGAATTTGTGAAGGATGGCTTTGTATTCGGCCATCGGTTCATGGGTTCGCCCGAGCACTTCGATGATCTCGCCTTCGGGATTCATGTGGCGCTGAGTCCATTCGAAGAGACGAACGATTACTTTGTCTCCGACCTTTGCCTCTGGCGTGCCTTCAGTTCCTGGCGGAGGCACTAGAATATCCTGAATGATGCGCGGATCATCAGGAATCACGTAAAACGCGTGGCGAGCCTTCTTGAGGGTGCCAGGAAGACTGGTTCTCGCGCGCTCGAGAATCCGGATCACTCTGCCGGTTCGTTTGGCAGGCTCGCGGTGGGAGAAATTCCTTCGTCCACGCCCTCGATGGATCTTTCGGGGACGCTCCGAATCCAGCCGGGCAACTACGCGGTCTCCGTGAAGTGCCAGCCCCGTATCATCGGAGCGAATGTCTACGGGATCGAGGGTGGCTTGGTAGGTCTTTGAGTCGGGTCGGATTACGGCCTTTCCCGTTTGTCGAAAATGGATGATTCCGGTCACAAGGTCGGCATCTCTCGGCAAGCAGAGGCGATCCCGCTTCAGCCGGACGATTAGACCAGCAGTCTGCATCTTTTCGAGGGTGGTAGAAAAGTCCTCCCTCTTCGAATCGGGCACGGAAAGACCCGAGGCCAGCTCTTCGGAGGTTGCCGGTGCAAAATCCGCCTTTAGCATGTGGGTAATTATGGTCTCTTTTGTGTACATTGATCTTGGTCTGTTCGCTAGCTCGACGTTTGAGGAAGGTTCATCAGTAGCGATTAAGTCCGTAGCGTCGAAAACGTTATATGTAGCGTTGACGCTATCCTGTATTGGACGAAATCGAAATCCAAATCGGGGTCGAATATCTTTAGAGGGCACTTCGGCAGCACTTCTCTTCGCTTTCTTCCGGGTGACTCGGCGGAGTGGCGTTGAGCGTTGGCCTTGCTTTGGGTAGCGTGGTCGCGTTTGACCTTGCCTGCTTCGAGGCGGTTGAAAAGCGTCAGACCGGAAAATGCCTTCTCAATCGGATCGCTCCCTTTGTGTTCCGCGCGTCAACAACCTTTCCTCCCTGAGTGATTTCGATTCGGCCTGACTCGACCATTGCAAAGGCTACTTCACGAACGCGGGTCATCTTCGACCGCCATTCTTCTTGAGGGTAGAGTCGCCTTGCAACTTCGCTCGGACAGATGGTTCCCCCGGCTTTTCGCTGAGACAGAAGATCGTGGATTGCGTCCTCGATTCTCTCGGCTTCATCTTTTTCAAAGTCGGAATCTTGCATTGGAGGCTGCGGTGGTTTGGTTGCTGAATGTCCAAATCGAGAGTAGGCGACATCTCTGGCGAACTGCGAGACAAGATCATCCGGATGGCTTGGGCCGATCGGATCACTTTCGAGGAAATCGAGCGGAAGACTGGTTTACCCGAAGCGGAGGTAATCCGAGTGATGCGCCTCTCGTTAAAGGATCGGAGTTTTCGACTTTGGAGAAAACGGGTGAGTGGGAGAGTCACCAAGCACGAGAAGAGGCTCCGTAAATCGACCAAGAGAGTCTCGTCTTCGCAACTGGAGAATCATGAAATGGAGTAATCCCTAGCCAAAGGGAAGAAGACTCGCTACAGGTCAAGACATGAAGAGCACAAAGACTCAGGTATTTTTACCACTTGTCGCGTTCCTTTTGATCCTTGTCCTTTCAGGATGCATCACGACGGTGACCCAGATCGATGAGGGCGACGGTGTTGTGATGCAAGAGGAGGAGCCTCTGATTGATCAGGTCGAGATTGAGCGCTAGCGGGCTCTGTCTTAAAAAGATTGCGTTCGCCATTCTCAAATTCGGGGTTTATGGTCTTTTGTAATTATGGATCAATCGTGCCTAAAACAGTTTCCGATCATCGAAAGAGAAGAGGGTGACGAGATCATTGTTCAGGGGAGCAGAGTTTCGGGACTTTTCTTTTTAGAGAGCGGGGCTGTCGAGATCATCAAAAACGGCATCCACATGACCCAGATTAACAATAAAGGGGCATCTTTTGGGGAAATGGCTTATTTTCTCGATGGTGTGAGCACGGCCACTGTGCGTGTGAAAGAACCCTCGACCTTTCGGTTTATCGAAGACTCAGAGGTCCTTTTAGAAAACAGCCCGGACCTACTGCTCTACGTGGCCAAAGTGATGGCTCACCGGCTTGACGCGATCAATAATTATTTGTCTGAGGTCAAGCGACAGTACGGTGGCCAGGACAATCATTTCGATCTGTTGGATGATATCTTGAGGGCTGTCATTGTTCGGCATCCGGCGAAGGTTCCAGAGCGAGAAGTTCCCGACGAAGACGATCCGCCAATTCCGGGCGCTCGATAGCCTTCTTACGCTAGGGAAACCGATTCGACACCTGCCAGAGATACCCAGGTCGCTTCTTTCTTATCAAAGTCGATCGAGATGTGAGCCGGAATTTCCCCGATTTGCTTTCCGGAATTGAAGACCCAGCACCCGTCTACTTTATCGTGCCAACTTCCGCCGGAACGAAAGGGCGAATTGTGGATGTGACCGCAAAAGACAAAGTCCGGCCGGTATCTGGCAATCAATCGGTTTAAGTTGGGATCCCCGGCGTCCTTTTTTCCTGTCCAGCTAATCGGGGAGCCTTGCGGTGGTGCGTGGTGAAGCCAGAGCCAGAGAGGGCTTTCTTTCTTGCCCTCTTTTTCCAGGAACTCGTCCATTTCGCGGCGGGTTTCCGGACCGTCCCACCAGGGTAGGATAGTGACCAACATATCGCCCAAACGGGTGCTCTCGCCGTCGACGAATGTCTGCACATTGTTCGCCTGCTCCAGCCAACTGGCGACATACTCATTGTGCATGGTAACCGAGTCACCGTCGTGGTTGCCCGAACAAACGAGCAAAGGGCGTCTTTCGGAGATTCTCTCCAAGTATTTGAGGACGATAACAATTTGGTTTCCGATGGGAATCCGACCGGCGATGTCGAGAAGGTCACCGGCAATGATGACGGCATCATATCTCTCGGCATTACTCATCAACCAGTCCATCTGCGGGAGCGCAAAGTGAAGATCGGATACGACGAGAAGTTTCATGGGCGTCAGTTTCGAATGGATACAGCGGGTATCCTGCCGGAACAATGCCTAATATTCCCTTTCAAGTACTCTGCTCATTCAGAGCCGCCTTCTGGTATTGGTTGAAGATCAGCAGAATGAGGAGTCCGAAAACCACTGATGCGACCACTAGTGCGACACTCACAAGGCCCTCCACAGAGAAAGATAAGCGGATCAGGATCGTCGATACGATGAAACCTGAGTTTCGGATGATCTTATGGAAATCGTCGGTAAGAAAGAAAGAGAACAACAACAGGAGCACGTCGACAATGATCAGGATTCCGAAAAATTTATCGAAAAAGATGTTGTTGATGTTATCAAAAGAAGTGGCGAGCGGGTGGCCCGGAAAGACCGTGCCCACGATCCAGGTGACAAAGGTATAAATCGCTACTCCCAACAGGAGTGGAATCAGGCAAACCGCCATACCTTTTTTAAGACGGATAAACCGCTCAAGACTCGGACCGATCGTATCCATGTTGTCGGACAGCTCCTGCCGTCGCCGACCCAATTGCTTGAAGAGGTGAAGGAGATAGAATAAGAGCAGAGCTCCGATCAGGTCGTAGGTAAAAAGGAGGTCTCCCTTAATCGCGAACCAATCTGCTGAGATCTCTACTGCGGACAAATCCTTAAAGAGGCGTCGAATCAGGATGAGAGTGATGATCTCGTATTGTTTGCTGATGTAGGTGGTGATCGACTGCGGAAGGTAATAGACCAACAAATAGACTTCGTAGACGAGGATGAAGGTGAAAGGGGTATAGGCGGCAGCGATCGGGTTGGCCAGCAGTGGAGACATCCTTTCAACCTTCAGGAGTCCAAAATCAACGAGGAAAATGACGGCGAGATGGATCAGAAATCCCCCAATTGCGATTCCAAGGATCAAACGTTCGAAGAACTTTCTTCTCTCATCGGAAAAGAAGAACAGGTAGGCGCGATCCAGCAGCGAGGGGGTTGCAGTCACTGGGAGGATAGTAGCAGGACAACCTCTAAACGCAAACGGACTCTCACTGGGCGACGCGGTCTAGTGGATTGTCAGGAAATTAACCTACAGATTAACATCCCCAATCATGGAGGGACGCCGTCTCGGTGTCCGCAACGCTTGGCAATGCAGAAAATCGAACGGTCCGCGAGACGCGGACCCTCCAGCGACGCTTTGGCTGAAAAAGCGAATTGGCTACTCAAAGATCTTTTTAGAAACGAACTTCGCTGACACCAAACTAATTGAAAAATACTTTAGGTTTTCGGGAGAAAGAAGAGGTGTATTCAGCCCCAAAGCGTTCCCAGTAAAGCGAGGTGACATTGGATTAGGTTCGACTTTTCAGACCTCGAGCTCCTTCCTTTCGTTTCATGAAAGTGCCCGACTATCCTGATGTAATTCTCACCAACGTAGAAACAGTGCCCGGCAAACAAATCGTGGAGCATTACGGTCTGGTTACGGGCAACACGGTTCGGTCCAAGCACGTCGGACGTGACATTGCTGCCGGGTTCAAGAATCTTGTTGGGGGCGAATTGAAGGGTTACACCGAGCTGCTCGTTGATGCGCGGACCCAATCGACCAGCAGGATGGTGGAACAGGCGGTAGCGCTGGGTGCGAACGCGATTGTGAACGTTCGATTTTCTACCTCTGCCGTTACACAGGGAGCTGCTGAGCTTTACGTTTACGGAACTGCGGTCCGGGTTCAGTAGGAAGTTTCGGACATACTCCTGTGCACACGTTCGAAATCACAATTATCGCTCTGGCCTATGCCCTGCCGATCCTTTTGGCAGCCCTTGGGCTTTTTGCCGGCAGTTGGTTGGAAAGACGGCACTTTGCTTCGATTCGGAGACGTGAGCAGGAGTTAGGGGAGCTTCCTGTGTTCCCGACGAGGACCACCGACTCGGATCGCACGGTTGAAAGCAGTCAGCTCGTGGTTTCCTCCATCGTCGTCTCCCTCGATTACTTTAAGAAGGTCCTCGCCTCGATTCGGAAGATCTTCGGAGGTCAGATTCGCAGCTACGAGAGTCTTCTTGACCGCGCCAAACGGGAGGCGATTCTTCGACTGAAGGAGCAGGTTCCGGATTGTGACGCGATCATCAATTTGCGTTTGGAGACTTCGACGTTGGCAAGTATCCACGACCGTCGCAACGGGATCGGCGGAGTCGAGGTCGTCGCCTACGGAACGGCAATTCACTACAGGTAGCAGTGAAATACGTTCGCCGAGATCTCGGTGAAAGTGCCGAAAACAGCAGTGGTGGCGGTCGCAGGGGATTGCTGAAGGAGATTCTGGTGCTTTCCAGCCTGACCATTGGCGCGCTTGTGGTGATCTATCTTGTTGTGGGTTGGGTAACCGACTTTGCCGTTGCGAGGATCTCGCCCGAAACGGAAGCCGAGATCTTTGAGGGCTTCATGGTGGATCATTTTTCAGAACTGGTTCCGGAAGAGTTGGAGGAGAAGTGGGCGTTGGCGGAATCGATTTTTGAGAAACTGCAATCCAGTCCCGGTGTGCCTCCTCTTCCCTATCGCCTTGCCTACTCGGGCGAGGAGCAGGCAAATGCCTTTGCCGTCCCGGGAGGATTGATCGTTCTGACCCGAGGTCTTCTCGAAACCCTCGAAGAGGAAATTGCTATCGCTTTCGTGATTGCTCACGAGTACGGGCATTTCGCTGGGAGGGATCATCTGCAGAGGCTTGGGCGACAAATCGGAACGGGAACCGCGCTTCTGGTTCTGACTGGTGGAGGAAGCAGCATCGTCGATTCGACGACTCAGCTGGTTGACCTTAAATACAGCCGGGACGAAGAACGGGCAGCGGACCGATTCGCCCTCCAGAGTCTCGATGCGGTCTACGGCGAGCGTGAGGGAGCGGAAAGGCTCTTCGAGATTCTTGAAGAGTCGAGAGGGATTCCTGCGTGGGCTTACATGTTCACCACTCACCCTTCAAACTTGGAGCGAATCCGGCAAATTAGGGAGGAAGACTAACGAATTGGATCGCAGTGCCCTTCAAAATGGCAGACTTTCTGCAAGGAAGATGATAGTTCAAATGATTTTAAGGAGGCTCTGCTGGTGTTTCGGACTTTTTTAATTGGTTTGCTCGTCGTCTTCGGAGGGTATGCGGCGTGGTTGCAATTTGGGGATCCCTACGGGGCTCCCGGCAAGTATCTTACGACGGAGCCTGCTCAGCGATTCAGCTTGGCGCCGCCGAAAACCTTAGGTGACTACAAGCTCTTTCCTATAGCTTGGTATCAACTGGACGCGAGGGTGGTTGCGGTGAAGCGATACGATGAAGAGCTTTCCCCAATCGATCTTGGGGTTACTTGGGGTAAGATGGCGCAGGACGAGTACGTTCGAAAAGTCCGGTTTTCCCACTCTGACCGGTATTTACACTTTTCTGGGAAGAGTGGTTTGGATCGTCGTGAATTCAATCGTTGTGTGGGAAATGTCCACATCATTCCAGCGAACGACGAGATCAAGAGGATCGTTTTGTCCGCGAATGTTGGAGACTACGTTTCGCTTCAAGGGAGTTTGGTGCAGGCCTTTGGTGGGGGAGGAGGATGGTCTTCTTCGTTGTCGAGGGACGACTCCGGTGACGGTGCTTGCGAAGTGCTCTATGTCACCAAGGCGACCTTCTTTCAGCCTGGTTCTTCGCAGCCCGCACCCAGGAATCGAGTGGCGCAGGTGAATTCCCCGAGGATAGAGATCCCTGTTGGCAACACTTCCCGAGTCATGAAAGAGCGAGAGTCGATCCCCCGCAGACCTCCTCCTGAATTCCCGAAGCGTTTTACGTTAACTCAGCCGCTGGAGCTACCCATCGATGAAGGAAGTGTAGAGATGCCGGCCGGCACGGTGATTGAAATTTTGGAAGAGTCGGATGGTCGCGTCAAAGTTCGCTACGCAAAGGTCGAGTTTTGGGTGAGTCGTGATTTGCTTTACGGTGAGCAGAGGGCAATCTGAGAGGGTCCAACGCTGTGAATCTGTAGAAACCTATCTTATAGAGTTTACAATCTTCTTGAGTGTAGCGGAAGTGCGGGTGGGCTCATTGTTTTTCCGGAGTCTTCTTTTCGATCAGTTCTTTAAGGGCTGGGTAAGGTGAAAGGTCAGAGGGAGAAAGAGGATTTTCGAGGATAATGCCAGCCGCGATCTTTCCTAGTTTTCCATCATAGGATTCGACAAAACTCTGAAATTCCTCAGAAGCGTTCTCACCTGCTTGGTCGGAAACAACCCTCAGGTTCAGACTCGCAAGGTCAAACTGGGCGAAAACGTAGAGTGAACCAAAGCTGTTCATATCGACGACAGAGGCACCGGTTCGTCGAGCGATTCGGGCTCTTGCGTCAGTGCCCGCAACGAAGGCTGAGCCCGAGGCGACGGTAACTGCGGGAACAGTTTGTCCCTCGAAAGATAGATTCGAAAAGTCGGGCGGGAGATCCACAGTCAGTTGCTTATCCGGTTGAGAAAGTCCCTGGTTAGCTAGGGTCGCCATATCATGAACTACGACTTCTGTAACGATAAGCGCAGAACCGATTTCAACATCCTCCGATAAAGCTCCGCAAGGACCAGCTGTAATAACCAACTGAGGTTCCTCTCTTAATATGCTTGCGGTAGCTAAGTATGTCGCTTGATAGGGGTTCGATCCCAAACGGGAAGTGACCACTTTGGTGTCCTGTCTTGTAAAAGATATCAAGCCTGTGGATTTTTGAATTGTTTCAAAGCCGCTTTCCGAAAGTTTAGCTCGGAGAGAGTCCAAGTCGTCAGGTAGGGCAAACTGATAAAGGATCGTCAGTTTTCCATTGACTGATGTTAAGATTAGTAGGTGAATTCCGAGTGTGAGTATGAGCAGTTTGATCATAGCGGTATTTTGCTAGGTTAACACGTGAAACGCCGGAGATTCATTAAAAAAGTGAGCTCAATCGGGGCGGGTATTGTTGGATTAACGGCTGTGTCTCTCCCTCAATTTACAGCCAAACCGTCTTTTCGGATAGAGCCCCTCGATGGTGATACATGGTCGCCCTCCCTTCTTAAATTTGCTAAAGAGACAAAATTCGAGTCGCCCCAAGCGGCGCTCTTCGCAATAAAATCGTCTAGCCGCAGATTCCGTATCGTTCCACATGGCTAATTTTTCGCAGTCGGCGGCCACCTTAAAAGGTGGCGCAAGCCAATCTGAGATCGCCCACTGCTTCACCAGCACCCGCGGCCCGAAAATGAGACCGCGGGTGCTTTATTTTAT